>JBFHCW010000025.1:0-16777 GCA_041585035.1 Litorivivens sp. | reverse complement strand
CGCAAGTGGCCCGACCGGCATACCGATGGCCTTACCCAGATTTTCGATCAGCGCCGGGCTCAGGCCTTCCTCGATCAACAGTGCACCCTCGTCGATATAGGTGCCGAACACGCGAGAGGTAAAGAAGCCGCGGGAATCGTTCACAACGATCGGGGTCTTTTTGATTTGCTGGGCGTAGTCAAAGGCGCGCGCCAGGGTTTCGTCGGAAGTTTTTTCACCCACGATAATTTCCACCAGCGGCATTTTGTCGACCGGCGAGAAAAAGTGAATACCGATAAAGTTTTCCGGCTTTTGGGACGGCTCGGCCAGCAGCGTGATCGGCAGGGTGGAGGTATTGGAGCCCCACACGCCGTTGTCTGCCAGCATCGGCTCCAGCTCTTTGGTGATCTTGTGCTTCAGGTCGACGTTTTCAAACACCGCCTCGATAATCAAATCACAGCCCTGCAGCTCTTCCGCACTGGCCGTTGCCTTGATCAAGCCCAGAATGCCGGCTTTTTTCTCTTCGGACATGCGGCCACGCGAAACGGCTTTATCCAGCAGTTTTTCGGAGTAGGCTTTGCCCTTGTCCGCTGCCTCCTGGCTAATATCTTTCAGCACCACCTCGATACCGGCTTTGGCAGACACGTAGGCGATACCCTGCCCCATCATACCGGCGCCCAGCACGCCCACCTTTTTGACGGCGGTTTTGTCGATACCTTTGGGTCGGCTGCCACCACCGTTAACCTGATTCATCTGCATAAAAAAGGTCATCAGGTTTTTCGCCTGGGGCGTGGTAACCAGCGCCGTAAGACCGCGACTTTCGATGCGCATGGCGGTGTCAAAATCCACCCGCAGGGTATTGGCAATCACATCCAGAATCCGCGCTGGCGCCGGCACCAGCCCACGGGTCTTTTGCAACAACATGGGAATAGCGCCCTGCACCATCTGCGCGACCTTCGGGTTGCGCATATCACCGCCGGGAATCTTGAAGCCTTTTTCGTTCCAGGGGTTACTGGCCTCGGGGTTGGCCTTGATCCAGGCCTTGGCCTTGCTGATCATCTCTTCGGGAGTGTCTGCCACCTCTTCGATCAGGCCTGCGGCCTGCGCTTTCGCTACATTAAAGCGGGTACCCTCCAGCAGCGGCATAATGGCTTTTTCAACACCCAGCTTACTCACCAGCCGCACAATGCCGCCGCCACCGGGGAGCAGACCCAGGCTCACTTCAGGCAAGCCAACCTGCACTGCCGGGGAGTTCAAGGCCACCCTGTGGTGGCAGGCCAGACAGATTTCGTATCCGCCGCCCAAGGCTGCGCCATTGATTGCTGCCACCACCGGCTTGCCGAGTTTTTCCAGTCTGGCGAGCATGCCTTTGATCTCTTCGCACATCAGGAAAAGACCTTCTTCGTCCTTGCCCGGCTCGGCCTTCAGCATGTTCTTGATATCGCCACCGGCAAAAAAGGTTTTCTTGGCGGAGGTGAGGACCACACCGGCAATGTCGTCGCGCTCTTTTTCTAAACGCTCAACGGTTGCGCTCATCAATTCAATATATTCATCGTTCATCGCGTTGACCGGGCCACTCATATCCATGGTCACGGTCACGATGTTGTCGTTGTCTTTCTCGTAGTGAAATTGTCCAGTCATGACTAATACCCTTTTTGATTCGTCTTTGGCCTACACGCGCTCAATAATGGTGGCGATACCCATGCCGCCACCAACACACAGGGTGATCAACCCATAGCGCAGACCACGGCGTTCCAGTTCGTCCAGACAGGTACCGGTGAGCATGGCCCCGGTCGCGCCCAGCGGATGCCCCATAGCAATGGCACCACCGTTGACGTTGATCTTTTCGTAGGGAACCCCGGTCGCAGTGTGAAAGCGCATGGGCACGGAGGCGAAGGCTTCATTCACCTCAAACAAGTCAATATCGTCGAAGCTCATACCGGCGCGCTCGAGCACTTTACGAGCGGCAGGGGCCGGGCCCGTCAGCATGATGGTGGGTTCGGTACTGGTGACTGCGGTGGCAACAATGCGACCGCGCGGCGTCAGCCCCAGTTCCTTGCCGATCTTCTCGCTGCCGATCAGTACCGCGGCAGCACCATCGACAATACCCGAGGAGTTGCCCGCGTGGTGAACGTGCTGGATTTTTGCCACCTGGGGGTACTTGCTCAGGGCAATATCGTCGTAGCCCAGTGAACCCAGAAACTCAAAGGAAGGTTTCAGGCCGGCCAGGCTCTCTACCGTTGTACCCGGCTTAATGAAATCATCCTTTTCCAGAATGACAAGGCCGTTGTCGTCGCGCACCGGAATCACTGAGCGATCGAAATAACCCGCGTCGCGGGCTGCGGCAGCCTTGCGCTGGGATTCAGCCGCAAAGGCGTCTACGTCCTGTCGGCTGTAGCCATCAAGGGTAGCGATCAGGTCTGCGCCGATGCCCTGCGGCACAAAAGCCGTATCAATGGCCGTAGCGGGATCTTCGCCCCAGGCGCCACCGTTCGCCCCCATGGGGACGCGCGACATGCATTCCACGCCACCGGCCACGACCAGATCTTCCCAGCCCGAGGCGATTTTCTGCGCAGCGATATTGACCGCTTCCAGCCCGGATGCGCAAAATCTGTCCAGCTGGACACCGGCTACGGATTCATCCCAGCCCGCTTTCATGACCGCGGTTTTCGCCACACAGGCCCCCTGCTCACCCACCGGCACCACACAGCCGGCCACCACGTCGTCCACCCGACTGGTGTCGAGTTCATAGCGATCTCGCAGTCCATTGAGCAGGCCTGCCAGCAGATCCACCGGCTTCACCTCGTGCAGGCTGCCATCTTTTTTGCCCTTGCTGCGCGGGGTCCGTACCGCATCGTAAATCAAAGCTGAGTGACTCATAGCTGTCTCCGAAATAAGTAACGGCCGCTAGAATCTCGCGTTGCGTGTCCCACGCCAATGATCTGCACTTACAGCGAATTGACACTTTGTTACAACAACTAACCCTCGCCCCTGGAGGAAAATCGACCTCCCGCCGCTTAATTGATCTGGCCGCGCGCACTCCCAACCCAACCTGACCCGAGGATTTTTTCGCGCCCAGGAGTCACAGCCTCACCTGGATGAATGCCATTGCGAGCGGCCACCATCATGCTATTTCTGGATAACTGGGGTAGAATTCCGGCTCTGTCGATTTTGATTGCAGCAAGCCCGGGATGGGTGAGATGCGGGAGAGAAGTTATGTTAGTGCTCAACAGAACACCCGGCCAGGTATTCACGATCGGTGATGATATCCGCATCACAATTGTGTCGGTTAACGGAAAAAACGTGCGCGTGGGCATTGAAGCGCCCAGAGAAGTCACGGTTTTGCGCGCTGAGCTGGAAAAGCGCGACGCTCCTGAAAAGCCGCAGGAATAAACCCTCGCTTACTCCGCGAAGAAGATTTCCAGCTTGGCCGTAATACTGGGCTCGGCGCTCCAGTTCAGCTCCCGGGGGTAGAACACCTCCGGCGACAACCCCAGAAAGATCCAGTCCTCATAGAGCTGATACTGCCAGCTCAAACCGTAGAACACCCCGTTGACCCGGGGCACCGGCTGGCTCGCTCCCAGGGCGCCGAAGCGGTAGTGCACTGCCGAGCGCTCGGACACCACCTGGGTCAGCGTGTAGACATTGGCGTATTCAAAGAAATTCAGCTGGTCTTCAAAATCAGCTTCCAGCCAGAGGCTGAAGATAAAGACTTCGCCGACCGGGTGAGTTGATGTGAACTCGGTACTTTCTGCCCAGCCGTCATCATCGAAGTATTCAACTTTCTGGCGCAGCACATGAAACCAGCTGTCACCCCCTTCCTCACCCCATTCGCGCTTGAGCTGGAACTTGACGTAAGGCACGAGTGATGAGCGCAGCCGCACACCGCCACTGAACTTGCGGCGCCACTTACGCTCTTTGTCATCCGGTGAGAATTCCAGGCCCGATACGGAATCCTCGCGTTTAATCCGTTCACCGGTGGAGACCGACCGCACCCGCTCTTCAACGCTGCTATCTTCGTCCGAGCTGAAAAACAGCTTCAGTTTCTTTTCGGTATTCGGGAGGTCAACCCGAACCCGCAGCCGAACGTCGCTCTCGATCTCACCTTCCGCACGCCAGGTCTGCTTGGTTTCCAGACGCATCTCGCTGTCGTTCTCGCTCTCAAAGTTAGCGCCGTCAGTGAAATAGCTGTCCAGCCCACGCCACATACCCACGTAGCCTTTGCTAAGCCAGTCGCGCTGAACCTCCATCTGCTGCAGGCTGCGCACCATAAAGCCGGGCTCTTCTTTGCCTGCCTGCTCGGGCTCATTACGCTTTTTACGTTCACCGCCGAAATACAATTCATCGTTATCGGTAATAGGCACAACGTCGCGCGCTATCAGCGGCCCACTCAATACCAGCAGCGTCACCAGAGCAGAAAGAAGCAAGGAGGTTCGAGAGGGAATCAAGCAGGCATCCTAGTCGCGCTGCGGCACCACGGCCGCGCTGGTTAGGCCAAATGTTTCTTACCACTATAGCGCTTGCTTGTACCTACTGCGACCCGGAGAGGTACTTATCTCTCGGGAACGAGATAACAGCCCTCTGCTTTCAGGCGCCCTGCTGCCACTGAGCTAACAGCTCATCGCGCTGACTCTCGCTGATCGCCGCCTTACCCAGCCAGATGCTCAACACCACCGCTGCTCCAGCCGGGTCTGTCAGCGTGCCCTGCGCCACACCATTGAGCTCCAGCGTCAGACCGCTGCCGGGCAACCAGTAAACGGCATAGCGGTCTCCGGCTTCAACCGCACCGAGCCAGTTGCAAAAGGTGTCTATGGCTTCGCGATGGGTCGCAAGCACATCCTCCGACCAGTGCTCCGCCAGCTGCTCGCGGGTCATTTTGCGGAAGCGTTCAGCACTTACCGCGAGACCGTACTCAATCGTCAGGTATTTTCGGTAATCGGAATCGAGAATATCGCGATCGACCGGCAAGGCTTGCTGTCGGTCAACATAGAGTGCCACGTCGGTAATCCGCTTCCAGAGAATGGAGTAGCGCGCCTGCCCGACGCGCTCCAGTGAGTGCTCACCAACGTCAATCTGCTCCGGAAAGCTCGTCGCAACAGCACCAAACGGCAGACTCAGTGCGACCAGCATCAACCAGTATTTCATCGTATGTCCTCAAAAGTCTTGGTAGCGCTATGTACGCAACGCCGTAGTTTTTCGATCCGAACTGATCTACTCCCGGGACACTCCCGTACTGCAATCAAAGCAGGAGTAATGTATGTCAGATCAATCCCTTAATGTCGCCGTTGTCGGCTCCGGCATCGCCGGCCTCAGTGCCGCCTGGCTGCTCAGCAAACAACACCGGGTCACGCTGTTCGAACGCGATCAGCGCCTCGGCGGACACAGCAACACCGTCGATATTCTCAGCGGGAGCGGCCGACTGGCCGTCGATACCGGCTTCATCGTGTTTAACAAGCCCTGCTACCCCAATCTCGTCAACCTGTTCGAAACCCTGGGCGTCGAGTACCGGTCGACGGACATGTCATTTGGCGTGTCAATCAATGAAGGCCAGCTGGAATACGCCGGCGCCGACTCGCTCGGCCCCCTGCTGGCCCAAAAGCGCAACCTGTTGCGACCGCGCTTCTGGCGCATGCTGTCAGATCTGGTGCGCTTCTACCGCGAGAGCGATGGCTGGCTGGCCTCTCTGGATGACTCCGTCACGCTAGGCGAGTTGCTCGAACAAGGCAAGTACAGCGCCGGATTTCGCGATGATCACCTGATTCCGATGGGCGCTGCCATCTGGTCCACCCCCGCCGAGCAGATGGTCAACTATCCGGCCCGCGCCTTTCTCCAGTTTTGCCAGAACCACGGCCTGCTGAAACTCGCCAACAGGCCTCAGTGGCAAACGGTTGTGGGTGGGTCCCGGGAGTACGTGCGCAAAATGAGCGCGCAGATCAACGGCGATATCCTGCTCGGTACCGGCATCGTCAAGATCGAGCGGCACACTGACTTCGTGGAATTGACTGACGAACACGGTCAAACCCGTCGCTTTGACCATGCGGTTCTGGCCGGTCACGCAGATCAGTCACTGGCCATGCTGAGCGACGCCAGTGCCGCCGAAACCCGTTTACTGTCTAAATTTCGCTACGAACACAACGTGGCCTGGCTGCACAGCGACCCGACCCTGATGCCAAAGCGCAAGGCGGCCTGGGCCAGCTGGTGCTATCTGGCCAATCGGCAGCAAGCCCAGGGCAAGGTTGCGGTCAGCTACTGGATGAATCGCCTGCAGCACCTGCCCGGTGAGACTCCGATCCTGGTGACGCTCAACCCCTGGCGCGAGCCGGATGAAAAACTGCGCTATCAGCGCTTTGACTATCAACACCCCCAGTTCAGCATTGCGGCACTTGAGGCCCAGCGCCAGCTGTGGCAATTGCAGGGAGGCCATCGCACCTGGTTTTGCGGCAGCTATTTCGGCCATGGTTTTCACGAAGACGGGGTGCAATCGGGGCTGGCCGTCGCCGAAGCCCTCGGCGGCATGCCCCGCCCCTGGACGCTGGAACAGCCTAACTCCCGCATCCATGTCTCTCCACAACCGGCAGCCAGGGCCGCCTGATGACGACCTTGGCCCGCTTGCAATCCGGCCTGTACCGCGGCCAGGTAATGCATCACCGCCTGGCACCGCGGCGGCACCGTTTTGCCTACAAGGTCTCAGCCTTCCTGTTTGATCTGGATGAACTGGAGCAGCTCGACCGCCAGTGCCGATGGTTTTCACTGAACCGTTTCAATCTGTTCAGCTTTTACAGCCGCGATTTCGGCGACGGCCAACACGACTCCCTGCGCGGCTACCTGAGCACTCTGCTCGAACAACAGGGCTACCGCACACCGCTGGGCCGCGCCAGTCTGCTGTGCTACCCGCGCATGCTCGGCTATGCCTTTAATCCGATTGCCGCCTACTTCTGCTACGACCCGCAAAATCGGCTCTTCGCCACGGTGTACGAAGTGCGCAACACCTTCGGCGAGCGCCACAGCTATCTGCTGCCGGCCGATGTCGGTAACGATGGACTGATCCGGCAGCACGTGGCCAAGGCGCTACACGTGTCGCCCTTTATGCCCCTGGACCAGCACTACCACTTTCGTGTTCGCCCACCGGGTAAAACCCTGCAGCTGGGCATTCGCCAGCAGCAAGACAATACCACTCTGTTCACGGCGCTGTTTCACGCCGAACAGCAGGCTTTTACCGATCGACACCTGCTCGACTGTTTTCGCCAGCTGCCACTGATGACCCTCAAAGTGGTTGCCGGCATTCACTGGGAGGCTCTGAAGCTTTGGCTCAAGGGTCTGAAAATCCATCGACATCAGGCGACTGAATCCCACGGTCTGAGCGTGAAAACCCCACAATAATCAGGAAACTAACCATGCCTACCAATTCGCTGACATCAGAATCTGTCACCCTCAATGCCGTGCGCGCCAGCTCATTGAGCCCCGCACTCGACACGGCGCCGCGTTGGTTGTCGCGTTTGCTGGCGCCGCTGAGCGCGGTGAGTGAAGGCATGCTGCACTTGCAGCTACCCAATGGCGACAGCCTGCACTTCGGCAGTGACAACGGTGTGCTGGAGGCTACCGTCAAGGTTAACCGCTGGCGCGCACTGCGGCGCCTGCTGTCTGGCGGCACTCTCGGCTGGTCGGAAGGTTTTGTCGAAGGCGACTGGGATTCGCCAAACGTAGCTGCGGTTATCAGCTGGGCACTGGCTAATGAAGAGGCTCTCAGCGAGCTGCTGGAAGGCTCCCGCCTCAGTCGCTTTCTAAGCCTGTTCCGCCATCGCCGCCGCGCCAACAGCAAGCGCGGCAGTCGCAAAAACATCAGTTTCCACTACGACCTGGGCAATAACTTCTACGAAAGCTGGCTCGATGATTCGATGACCTATTCATCGGCGCTGTATTCTTCGCCGCTGCAATCGCTGGCATCAGCCCAAGCCGCCAAATACCAAAATATTATCGACGCACTGGATATTAGCGATGGCGCCAGCGTACTTGAAGTAGGCTGCGGCTGGGGCGGTTTTGCGGAACACCTGTGCCGTCAGCGCAAGGTTTCGCTGGACGGCATCACCCTGTCGCGCGAACAGCTCGCTTACGCTCGCCAGCGACTTGAAAGATGTGGGCTCTCGGAAAACACCGAGCTGCGTCTTGAAGATTACCGGGATACCGCCGGCCAGTACGACCACATTGTTTCTATCGAGATGCTCGAAGCGGTTGGGCGGGAATACTGGGATACCTATTTTCAAACGATCTACCAACGCCTGAAGCCCGGTGGCAGCGCTGCCATTCAAGTGATTACCATCGACGAGCAACGCTTCGAAGGCTACTGCGACAGCCCCGATTTTATTCAAACCTATATCTTCCCGGGTGGCATGCTCCCCAGCATCGAGCGGGTAGAGACTCACAGCGCCGGTGCCGGACTGGAATGGCGAGGCGCTCAGGCCTTTGGCAGCAGTTATGCCCGCACCCTGGCCGAATGGAACCAGCGCTTTCAGGCCAGTTGGCCCGAGATAGCCCGGCAGGGATTTGACGAACGCTTCCGCCGACTATGGCGTTACTACCTGGAATACTGCGAGGGCGGTTTCCTAGGCGGCAGCATCAACGTCTATCAGGTTTTCCTGAAGCGCCCGGCCTGAGCTTAACCAGCTCGGGCCCGCGCGGCGCGGGGGAAGTCCAAGCGGGCAGTATCCCCTTCTGCTTCCTGCTGAGGTAACAGGCAGTCTTCCATTTCCTGCCAGGCATCCTGCAGCGCCTTGAGGTAAACGTCGGGGTCCGGCAGCGCTTCACGGCAGGCGTTGACCGCCAGCATCAATTCCTCACCCCAGCGGGAGACTGTATGAGTCAGGGCGGCACCCGGCAGCAGGGGTGACAGCGCAAAGCCTCGCAACATCTTTGAATGACCTAGGTACAGCGGCGCATCACTGCCCCGCACGCCGTCGACAAAAGTATGATATCGATGGGGGGTATAGCGCCCAAGGCGCATATAGCCCCGCACGCCCAGCCCCATCATCAGGGGCGTCATCAGTGTGGCGGCCTCCTTGACCAGATTGTGCTCTGCCAAAGGGTCGTGGGCGCGGGCTGCGCGCTGGGCTTCGCAGACATTGCGCAGACGTTCCAGCGGCGAGGGGCAATCGGTGGAAAGGCCGAGTCGCAAATTGCCGGCCATACCCGCACTTGTCTGCTGCCGCTGCAACTCGCCAGCCAACCGTTGAGGCGTACTGGCCACCAGGCTTTCTTCGGGCAACTCCCCTTTTTGGAGCAGATAGTTGCGCAGACCACCGCCGATCAGGGTCAGCATTACGTCACTCAGGGAGCTACCGGGCACCCGCTCGCGCATTTTCTGGCAGCTGCTGCGCGGCAACGACATGACATTCACCACCCGATACGTGGACGGATGCCGATTAAACCGGGTGGCGACGGTTTTGGGTGCCTCAGGCATATCCGCCAAGCGCAGGCTGCGATAGCGGTCCAGACTCTGCCGCAACAATTGCCGACTGCGCCACCAACGCCCCCCCTGATTGCGAATCGCGTTGCTCAGCAGCTGGCCGGAACGAGGCCGGATTTCACGGGTGCAAAAGGCATTGTCTCCGTCTTCCGCAATCTGGGCCGGATCCAGTGAATGCAAACGCATCAACAGCTCGTTGAGCTGCCCGTTGTCGGCAATGGCTCGGTGGGCTCGCACTACGAGGGCAAAGCTACCCTTGGGCAAACCCGACAGTCCGTCCAGACCATTGATGACAAAGGCCTGCCACAAGGGGCGATCGCGGTGCATCGGCAGGGCCTGAAGCCGGGCCAGTTGCAGGTAGAATTGGTGCCAGTTGCCAGGCTGCGGCAAGGCAAGCTGGCGCAGATGGCAGTCCACATCAAAGTCCGGATCTTCTATCCAGTAGGGATGATCGAGGGCCCCGGGCACATTGAGCAGCCGCTGTCGGAATAGGGGAAAGCGGGTAACCGCGTTCAGAAACCCCTGACGGACGGCTGAAAAGTCTGTTTTGTTGCTGCCTTCGTAGAGATTGATGGCGGTGACCACAAGCGGCATGCCGTTTTGCTCCATCGCCAGATAGCTGCTTTCAATACCGGTGAGCTGTTCCATGTCTACCTCTCGAAATGACGGCAGCACTGCAGCAGCGTGGTCAACTCTCAGCAGCGCCCAGACGTTTCACTAAGTGCGGGGAGCTAAATAAGATAAACCACTGGCCGGATTTCAAAAGGGATAACTGCGCCAAAAATACCGCTAGAACATGACGAGAAAACCTATTCTGTCACGTTGGCGCTAGTTTCTCGGGCGATACAAGCAAAAACTACTTGCCCTGGAAATTAGGTTTGCGTTTTTCCTTGAAGGCGCGAGGTCCTTCGCGGGCATCCTGCGTCATCATCACCGCGCCGGTTTGCTCCATTTCCAGGCGGAAAGCATCTTCCCAGGGCAGGGTATGTGATTCGAGCACCGTTCGTTTGATCGCTTGCATCGCCAGGGGCGCGTTGGCCGCCACAATGTTTGCCAGCTCCGCCGCGCGCGCGCGCAAGGCTGCGGCCGGCACCACTTCCGACACCAGCCCCATCTGCTGGGCAGTGGCCGCATCGACCGGCTCCGCCGTCAGCAGCAGTTTCATGGCGTGGGCGTAGGGCAGTTGCCTCGCCAACCGCACCAGGCTGCCGGCCCCCGGCACAATGCCGGACTTGGGTTCTGGCAGACCAAAGATGGCCGAGTCCGCCGCGATACGAATATCCGTTGCCTGAAGAATTTCACAGCCACCCCCCAGAGCCCGGCCATTGATAGCCGCAATCACCGGCTTGTGCAGAGGCCGATCCTTGAGCATCACTCGATCCACAATCATCGGGTCGGCCAGCAGCTTTTCTTCAATCTCGTTCTGCGGTTGCCGGGCGCCGGTCCAGAGCGGAATCACGCTGCCCAGATCTCCACCGCAGCAGAAGTCTTCATTGCCCTCTGCAGTCAGCACCGCAACCCGAATATTGTCGTTACTGCGGACCTCTTCCCAGGCTTCATTCAGCAGAACAAAGACCTCGGCATTAAGGGTATTTTTCGCCTCTGGGCGATTGAGGGTGATCCAGGCGATATGGTCTTGTTGTTCGAATAATACAGCGGTCATGGTAGCTCTCTTATTTTCAATGATCGGCCTTTACCCTCAATACGACCCTCGCCAGCGCGGCACCCTGCTCTTCCTGAACAAAATGCCCGGCATTGTCGATGGTGGTATGCAGGTTGTTGTCGGCACCGGGAATCCGCGAACGGAAAACCTCGGCCCAGGGCGCAGTACTGGGGTCGCTGTCGCTGAAAGCCGTGACAAAAGGCTTGCGCCATTGTTCGAGCACCTCCCAAACCCTGCGATTCTCCTCGCAGCCAGGCATGTCCTCGCGAATGGGAATAAGGCTGGGAAACTCCAACACCGCCGCTTTGTAACTGGCGTCGGGAAAGGGAGCATCGTAAGCGGCCTTGACCTCGGCGCTCAGCGGATTCACACAAACGCCGTCGACAATATCTGCAACCGGCAAGTCATCAGCGTTGGCCGTCATATCCACCCAGGCGGAAATTGTCTCGCCGGGCCAATCGGCCACGCCGGCTGGCGGTGTTTCGCAATTGGGCAGCAGGGTATTGGCCACCACCACCGCGCTGAAACGCTCCGGGCAGGCGGCCAGCGTACTCAGACCAATGGGACCACCCCAGTCCTGACAAACCAGCAGTATGTCGTTTAAATCCAGCGCTGTTACAAACTGCGTCAGCCATTGCACAAAGGCCGCGTAGGAGTAGTCGCTGCGCTGGGCCAGTTTGTCCGAGCGACCGAAGCCGATGTGGTCAGGCGCGATAGCGCGATACCCCGACGACGCCACCGCCGCGATTACATGGCGATAGGCAAAACTCCAGCTCGGCTCACCGTGCAGCATCAAGACTACCGGGGCGTCGCGCGGACCCTCGTCAATATAGGCCATGCGCACATCCCCGGTCGGGTGCGACAGGGACAGGTAGTGCGGGCTATAGGGAAAGTCGGGCAGCGCCGAAAAGCGCTGCTCGGGAGTGCGCAGAATCATAAACCGTTCGCGCGCCGGCCACCCTCTATCCAGGGCTGAAGGATTTCCAACGCGGTTTTATCACAGGGCGGCAGCTCGTCCTCGCAGGTGCCTAGCGGCTCTACACGATCACCCCATCTCACCAGAAAGGCGCCCCAGGTCAGGCCCGCGCCAAAGGCGGCCGCCAGTACATTGTCACCCGGTTTTATGCGCCCCTGCTCCAAGGCCTCGCACAAGGCAACCGGCACGGTCGCAGCGGAGGTGTTGCCATACTTTTCTATATTCACCATCACCTTTTCCATGGGCGCGTTGAGGCGCTTGGCGAGGGTTTCAATAATGCGGATATTGGCCTGATGCGGCACCACCAGATCGACGTCTTCCGGTTTCAGGTTAAGCTTTTCCAATACGTTATTCATGGCGAAGCCCATACCGCGCACCGCCCGTTTGAAAATTTCCTGGCCTTCGAAATTGATGGCAAAGTGTCCGTCAACCGGACCAAAGCGCTCGCGCTGCGAGCCGGAATCGCAGGCCATCAGGATGTCACGGGCATCACCATCGCAGCCGAGCTTGTCCGCCAGCAGGCCGCTTTCTTTTTCACTGGGCTCTACAATAACCGCACCCGCCGCGTCGCCGAATAACACCGACACATCGCGCATGGTCCAGTCCAGATAATAGGGAATGCCGTCGACGCCGATCACCATGACCCGCTCTACACTGCCGGAACGCACCATGGCGGTAGCCAGACTCAGGCCGTAGACAAAACCGGTACAGGCCGCATTCAAATCAAAGACCGCCGCATTGCTTGCGCCCAACTGATGTTGGACTGCAGACGCCCCGTTGGGAATCATATTGTCCGGCGCAGCCGTCGCCAGAATGATCATGTCGATATCGGTAGCGTCGAGCCCGGCCGCAGCCAATGCCCTCTTGCCTGCCAACGCGGCCAGCTCGGAATACTTTACATGGGTAATGCGCCGCTCTTTGATCCCGGTGCGGGTACTGATCCATTCATCAGAGGTATCCATGACCTTGGTCAGATCTTCATTGGTCAGAACGGCTGGCGGCAGGCATTTACCCCACCCGGTAATATTGGCGTAGCGCATAACAGTCAACTTCTTCCGGATTGCAATCCTCGGGATTATGCAACAGCCAAAAAACCTGTGCCATCCCGATTCCGGCCAGTTAACTGATCAGAGGGCGTATATGTATATATACGGGTAGGCACTCAGGGGGGGGGAGTTGCTACCATTCCTGCTGATATACCAAGGGAATTCGGCTTATGGCTAGCAGACGTTGGGGCAATGGCGCCCGAGTAGATGACGTTGATACCGGCAAGAAGAAACTGCTGCGTGCAGCAATTACCTGTTTTGTCAGTAAAGGTGTGCAGTCAACCACCATTGAAGATGTGGCCAATGCAGCCAATGTTACACGTCGCACAGTGTATCGCTACTATGCCGGTAAGTCCGAGCTTATTTCAGCGGTCATCGATCTTGAGCGTCGCCGCCTGTTTGACCTGCTGGCGACAGCCTGCTCGCCCTACCGCAACGACTTCCCCCGTATGGTAGAAGAAGCCGTGGTCTGCGCGGCAGATGTCCTGTCGCCCAGCCGTGGAAGCCAGGATTTACTCAGCAGCGGCAGCGCTGCCGAACTGCTGTCGCACATGACCGGCGACGCCGCCAACGAAGAATGGCGAAAGCTGTTTCAGGATGCCTACGTCGAGTATCGGCGCCGCGTTCCGGACGCCGGCGCACTGCGCGATATTCTGGATATGGTAAGCCGGCTGGCCTTTTCCTACCGCTGCATGCCGGCCAGCAGCGACGATGCTCGACGGGCCGTCCAGGCCTTATTTGGTGTCGCCCGCCGACGAGGCGCCAATCTGCGTCTGGTCTGACCTGATCTGGCACTTCCCTCGCAGGGTTTTGCTATTGTGGCTCCTCCTGCTCGCCGCTAAGCTTCCGGATTCTTAAACCGCACAGAACCCGGGAGCAAAGCATGAACTTTGACTTCTCTGAAGATCAGAAATTTATTCAGGAGCAGGCTCGCAACTTCCTCAGCAGCGAGTGCACAACCGCACGCGTTCGCCAGGCACTAGAAAGCGAGCAGGCTTACGATCAGGCCCTTTGGCAGCAAATTGTCGAACTGGGCTGGCCCGCCACCGCGATTGCCGAAGATCAGGGTGGATTGGGTCTTGGCTACCTTGAGCTCTGTGTGATTGCCGAAGAACTCGGCCGCGCACTGGCGCCCGTGCCGTTCATCGCATCTGTTTACCTCGCTACCGAAGCCATCAAACTGGGTGCCAACAAAGCCCAACAGGATAGCTGGCTGCCGCAGCTGGCTACCGGTGAGTGGATCGGCTGCCTCGCTGTACAGGAAAAGCCCGGCGCGCTGAAACTCAGCCAGCTCACCACGACTGTCGCCGACGGCAAGCTAAGCGGCCAGAAAACCGCTGTTCTTCACGGCTCAATTGCCGACAAGGCGCTCGTGCTTGCCACCGAGAATGACCAACCGGGGCTGTATCTGGTAGACCTTTCTTCGTCGGGCGTCAGCCGTAAATCACTGACCAGCATTGACCCGACGCTGCCACTGGCGGAACTGAGCTTTGACGGCGCTGCGGCTGAAAAGCTGGGGGACTGCAAGGACATTCAAACCCTGCTCGATACCCTCTATGATCGCGCCGCTGTGTTACTCGCCTTTGAACAGATCGGCGGCTGCGATGCCGCTCTGGCGATGGGCAAGGAGTACACCACCGGGCGCTACGCCTTTGGTCGCCAGGTCGCTTCCTTTCAGGCCATCAAACACAAATTCGCCGACATGTTTGTCGCCACCGAACTGGCGCGCTCCAACGCTTACTATGGCGCCTGGGCTCTGTCGGCGGACGATGCCGAGCTGCCATTGGCCGCAGCCACCGCACGGGTCAGCGCCATTGACGCCTATTACGAGTGCAGCAAGGAAAACATTCAGGCCCACGGCGGCATGGGTTTTACCTGGGAGTTTGACTGCCACCTTTATTATCGCCGCGCCCAGGCACTGTCGCTGATACTCGGCGGCAACCCCCAGTGGAAAGAATTACTCGTCGAGCGCCTGCTGCGCATCAAGGCTGCCTGAGAGGAGAAGGACTATGGATTTTAAAGACACCCCCGAACAGGCCGAGTTTCGCAAAGAAGTTCAGGCCTGGTTAAAAGCCAACGCCACCCCGAAAACCAAAGACAGCGCCCGCACCAGTCAGGAAGAAGCCTACGAGCGCGCCAAGGTCTGGTACCAGAAAGTCTATGACGCCGGTTACGCCTGCCCGACCTGGCCCAAAGAATACGGCGGCGCTGGCTTAACGCAGATTCACAAAGTCATCTGGTCACAGGAAGTGGCGAAATACGACGAGCCTGACGGCTACTTCGTCATCGGTCAGGGCAACTGTGGCCCGGCCCTGATGCACTTTGCCTCTGAAGAACAAAAAACCTCGCTGCTGCCGCGCATGGCTTCGGCTGAGGATGTTTGGTGCCAGTTGTTTTCCGAGCCAAGCGCCGGTTCAGACGTTGCCGGCCTGCGCACCAAGGCCGAGCTTCAGGGCGACAAGTGGATTGTTAACGGTCAGAAAATCTGGACTTCCGGAGCCCAGCACTCGGATTACGGTGTCGTTCTCTGCCGCACCGATACCGAGGTCTCCAAATACCGCGGCATGACGATGTTCTTTATCGACATGAAACAGCCTGGCGTGGATGTACAGCCCATCAAACAGATGGATGGCGGCTCTCACTTCAACGAAGTGTTCTTTAACAATGCCGAGATTCCCGACAGCCAGCGCCTGGGTGAAGTTGGCGGCGGCTGGGGCGCAGCCCTGCTGGTGCTGATGAATGAACGCCTGGCCATTTCCGGTGTACAGCCCGATGGCTTCCCGGAGTTTTTCGAGCTGGTGCAGACGCTTGAGCTGGATGGCGAGCCCGTGGTCAACAATCCTGTGGTTCGCGACCGCCTGGCCACCTGGTACACCCAGCACGCCGGCATCAAAGCCTCAACCAACCGCATGCTGACGGCGGTAGCCAAAGGTGGAATGCCCGGCGCAGAAGCGGCACTCGGCAAACTGGTTGGCGCCGTCATGAATCAGGACATTGCCAATTTTGCCCTGCAACTGATGGCCGACACCGGCGCTATCTGTGACGATGCTCTGGCCCCGCAGAAAGCGCATTTCCAGAAGTCGGTGCTGTTCGCTCCGGGCATCCGTCTGGCCGGCGGTACCGATGAAGTGATGCGCAATATCATCGCCGAACAGGTGCTTGGCTTGCCGCAGGAACCCCGCGCCGATAAAGGTATGGCATTCAAGGACATACCCTCCGGAAACCAGCACTGACCCGGTCTGGAGTAGGGGTTTCCCCCTACTCCCCTTCACCCTCCTCACACCTACACTGGCTTGCCATGCATGCAACCAGGTAGTCGTCATGGCCTCCGAAAACAAAGACAAGGCGCCGGAAGATCAGTCTAGGCAAACCCAGTTCGTAAAGCCTCAAGCCTACAGCGACCGCAGCCTGCCGCGGTTGCGTGATCACGCTGGCGACGAATGGTGGCTCAATGTGGACTACGTCAGCGAAGGCCTTTGCGACAAGGCAAAAGACAAACACTGAGCACAAGCCTGTTCCCCACCTTATCTGCGGTGCTAGAATTCCTGTTACACCCAAACCGGACAGCATCCAGCCCATGATTAACTGGCAGGACATCGATACCGTCATGCTCGATATGGACGGCACCTTGCTCGACCTCCATTTCGACAACT
>JBFHCW010000024.1:0-16849 GCA_041585035.1 Litorivivens sp. | reverse complement strand
CTTCCGCGCGGCGGACGACTTTTTTCAGGTAATTTCGGGTTTCATCGTAAGGCAGGTTTTTGACAAGATGATTATAAACCTGCTCCGGCGTCATTTTATTGATGATCTTCGCCGCCTGATTGACGTTGCGCTTGCCGGGAAAGGCCTTCGCCACATTACCCGCGCCGGTGTTGTAAGCGGCAATCACGCAGTAATAACGGCTCAGCGGATCTTCGATTTTCTTGAGGTAGCGGTTGTTCAATATCCACAGGTAGGCCGCGCCAAGCTCAATATTCTGATCCGGGTTATAGAGCGCCGACGGTGCCAACAAGGTCTGCTTGCCATAAACAAACTCTGTCGCATCCAGACCTGCAGTTTTGGGCACGATCTGCATCAGGCCATAAGCGGGTACGCCGGACCGAGCCATGGGGTTAAACGCCGATTCTGTTTGAATAACCGCCAACACCAAGCTGGATTCCAGCTCTCTGCGCTCAGCCTCCGTTACAATGCGATCGGCGTATGCCTTTGCACGATCAGGCATTGCAATGCCGCCGGACGATGGCTTGGCAGGTTTGGCGCTCTTCAACACTTTGGATATATCAACGCTGACGGTAACCGCCTTGCCATCTCCGCTACGCTGCAGCTTCAGCTTGCTGGATAGCTCTTTGACACGCTTTTCCAGCGCTTCCGCCTTTTGCTTGTCCGAGGCACTGAGACCAAAAATAGACTGATTTGGCACCTTGCTGGTTTTTGCCTTCACGCCTTCGCGCTTGATTCGTGCTTCAACAGAACTTGCAAACTGGTCTGTCTCAAAGGCGCCCGCCACGGTTGTCGACAACACCTGACGGATCTGGTCCTCAAACTTTTTATAAGCAGCCTTCTGATTACCCTGCAGACCCTGAGCAGAAATCGTCAGGGTATTCTTTTCAAAATCTACCGCACGCTTTACGGCGTAGTCATCGGTATAGGACACCCATACCTTGCGCGAGCTGATCTCCGGATCATCCCAGCGCTGCTTGATCGCATTGCGATACTCTTCCAGCTCTTCTTCGAAGATTTTGCGATAGGCCGCAAACTCTTCCTGCTGGCGTTTTTTGTACAACTCGAATTCCGTGGGTTTTTTGGACGCATTGTCTGCACTCTGTTGTGCAGAATCACCCAGCTGCCCCGCTTCCTGTTCGAGTTCACCCCAGATATCGTCTGCCGACACAAACGCCACTGGCACAAGGGCCAGCAGCGCTGTCAGCATCTTCGCGTTGAAGGTCACTTTACTCAGCCGTCAGCTCGTCCAGCTCATTGTGCGCTTTAAACGCTTTGAACTCTTCGTAAAGAATGGCTTCGTTCTGAGCATTAACGTTCGCATTCGCTTCTTTCAGCAGATCGTTAAACAGATTTTTTGTCAGCGACGGGCTCATGGTGACCATCACGCAGTATTCAGGCTGGCCGTCAATGCCGAGCACATACTCTGCTTTAACCGCTCGGGTGCCGGACAGATTCTGGTTCGCAACCGTCTTTGAGACGCTCTCAAAGGATGAGCCAAAGGAGTCACCGACAGAGGCCTCGGTCAGACGCTGATAGGTTTTATCAAGTGCCGTGGCTTTAACTTCGATTTGGCGGGCAATTTCAGCGCGCGCCAGTGCCGTTGCCTTGGCCTGCATAATGCTGGACGAGCCTTTCTTCGCGACACACTGCGTGCTGGCCAGGCCATCTTCAACGATCGGCAGTTTCACCCAGTCGGGACGGTTGTCGTAAGGTACATTATTGGCCTGCTGCTCGGGCTTCTCAGGGGAGCCGGAACAGGCAACCAGTAAAACACTTGCTGCCAGTGAAGCTGCTTTTACTACCTTGTTCATATTGTTCTCCTTGGGTGGTTTTTTTAATGAACAGCGTTTTCCAGTAATTCGACTTCCACAACGTAGGGTTTACCCACACGCGGAGTGATGGACAATCTCGAGAGACTTGCCGAAAGGCGGTGTTGACTGGTTAGTGAAACAGCTTCCATCGAGTATCCTCGACCCGAGCTCTCCCCGGATACTGTTTTTTGAATAGATTTGACGCGAACAGCTTTGTTCTGCGCCAAATCAGCATAAGCTTTGCGTATCGCCAAATCAATAACGGATTGCAAGGTACCCGCAGCGGTATACGATGATACGCTCGCTTGGCCCATCGCAGCCTTGCGCTGCTGCGCCTGTTTGAAATGTGCTTGTCTCTCATACAGCCAGCGCTGATAGAGCGTAGAACCATCGCGACAACTTTCCACCAGTGTTAGAGGCGGCAGAGCGCTGACGTCAGTGTCGACAGATATATCGTGATCGACAAAGCTGAGATATTGCTGGGCAGCGGAAGCGCGCAGCAGCCGATAATCCGAACTTACGTCAGCGATTCCCCAATAGGCGGCGGTATCACTGGCGGATTTAACCGCATCCGTCCATTGCTGCTTGTCAGATATTCGCCATTCGCCCACACCGAGCACTTCTGCGACATCGCTGCTGGCAGACTGCCCGCACAACCACGCCGGCTCGCAACGCTCGCTGCGACAGCGATTTACCGCACACGCGGCCTCGGATGGAACGCCATTGGAAATGAAGGAGAAAACAGCGCCTCTCCCCACAAAGTCTTTGGCAAAATAGTAACTCTGCCCCTGCAACTCCAACGATTGCATCTCAGCGAGCTCTTTATCACTTTGAATATTCTGCGGCAGGGTATCACCCAGGGCCGCGTAGAGTTGCCGCAATGCCGAACGCCGACTGGGGGCAAGCGCGATATTGCCATCGGAATCAAATTTTTCGGCTACACCTATGTAACCGCTGTAATCACTCGTGACCGGCTGCGACAGCCAGCAGGGCTCCGCAACAAGCGCCGGTGTAGCGAGAAGCCACCACACCAGCTGACAATGTTTAAGGATCGGTCCGAGCCTCAAGCGTAGACACCCCTATAGGGTCAACAAAATCAAACCAGCGAAGAAACTGATCAAACTGGTAGTAGTCGTCGCCGGCAAGGAAGCCTCCCTGATTCTCAAGCTTGGCAAACTCTGAAAGCACGATGGGGTTTTCCGTCAGCACGCCGATGTAAACGTCGTAGGTACTTTTGCCGTCTTCCAACACCAGCGAGGTAAAGGTGCCACCTTCCGGATACTGAAGAGCCGAGCCGTTTTGAATAAACCGGTTCTCGAGCAAATTCGCGATGCGCCCGTCTTCATAAATATTGAAAAGCGAGAAGTAGCCGCTGCGTCGCGATGCGATCCAGAAATGAAAGTCATCGCCGTGCTTTAAACGCACACTGCGGGCGAAGCGGAAATCCGAGGGCGGGCGCGGCGCATCGCCGGAGGCAATGTCGATATCCAGCGCTTTGACAGCGCCGCGAAAATCCGGGGCGATAAACGACAGGAATTTGCGGTCTGCAACTGTATAGTTTGCACTGTCGTTAACACTTAACACCCAGCGATTATTGCGGCGTTTTAAATCTATAACGACGGTTTTTTCCTGCGTGCCGGCCTGTCGTTCCAGCTTTTCCCTGAGCTCGGACACAAAGTGCGAGCCAACCAGCATGGATGGGCCTTTGAAATGCACAGTTTGTGGCAAATCGCCCTGCCATCGCCCCGCGAGATCCGAATAGACTTTTTGAACCAGTGGGCGCTTATCCAACTGATAAACGACATAGACTTTGCCGCGGGGATCATCAACATCCCGGCACAGTTCTACCGCGTCATCAATGGCAACGTCCGTCTCAATCGACACGTCCTGGTCAAAGGTTTCCGACTCGTAGTCGTCGATGGCCCGGGTGGTGCTTTTGGTGGTTACCGATACCCGGCTGGATAGCTTTTGTGCGATTTCTGACATGGCCTGTTGGCGGGCCTTGGGAAGAGACTCACCCACTCCGACACCTACCACCAGGTGGTCGCTGTCTCTGGGCGTTTTATTTATACAGAAGGAGCGGTACTGCGGCACCTGGGTTTCTGACGAAACCTCTGACTCAGAAGAACCCGATCCCAGTAAGCCACAAGAAGGTAGCAACGCAATGCCTACGAGCAATAGCGCGCCTGAAACTTTCCTCACTAAGCGTCCTTACTTCTTCAAAATAGCTAAAGGTTTGGATGTCTGGCCACTGAGCCCCGGCGTCTGCTTGCTGCCCTTGTCAGTCTGGTCGATATATTCTGCCACTTCATAACTGACAAAATTCTGGATTTCCTCGGCGCTGACCACGCCGTCCTTGTTGCCTTTCACCCAGTTGTCCGCACTGCCGCGCAAGGCTCGCAGAAAGTTATACGTGAACAGGCCGTGACGGCTCTCTTTATGCCAGTAACTGACTTCACTGGCTGAGGCGCTGGTAAACAGTGTGAGATTGGAAATATTGCCTGGCTTAAGCTCGTTGGTTTTAAAGGCCGCCGGGCTAACCCCTGTATAGAGGGCTTTGGTCTTCTTGCCACTGGAGGTATCGGTGTTTCCGGAAAAACAGGAATCCAGAACCAAGGTGACATTATTGGTGGGAAGATTCTTGATGGCTGCATACAGATCTTCCAGCGGATAGCCCTGCTGGTCCAGCCGTTCCATTTGCGCATCAACCGGCACCAGATAGGCTTTGCCGTCACTCAGACCGGGCGCACCGTGGCCAGAGTAATAGATAAACACCGGGGGATTGGGCTTCAACTCGGAATCGCGCTTGACCATATTGTAAAGGTCGCCATCCTTGAAATTCTTTTCTTTGGTGCCAAAGATGTCGCGCAGACCGAACGTGTCTTCATTCAAATACGTTTTGGTCTTCTTGAACCCAAGCGTCTTCTTTGCATACTGCGCCACAACACTGGCGTCGTTCTCTGCGAAGTCAACCGGGTCTAACGCAGCATAACGACCATTGCCAATCACAAAGGCGCGGCCAAACTGTATTTTCTCCGCACCTTCCGGAATGTCCGTATCCACGGGCTCAACGGCGATGGCTGATGCCGCCGGAGCCAGAGGAGTGGGCGCTTGATAGCTGTTAGCCGCGTAGCGCTGTGACGCGCCGCCGGCAGGCAACACCATGGCGTGAGTAAATTCTTTCTGGGTGCTTTCGTCGCTCTTGTCGATGGCGCGCAGCGCTACCGGCAGGCGATCGCCGGATTTAAGACGATTGGTTTTGGCGAAGGTAAAGGAAACACGCTGGCTGGCATTAACCGCCAACTGCCCGATCGACACCTCCGCGTCGCCCAGCAGTAGAATATCCCTGCTCTCGGCGCGAATCTGGGTAACGGCATCTACCGCCGGACCCTTGCCCTGGTTGACCACCGTATAACTGACTTCGTAGGAATTACCGGTCAGATGACTCACTCGCTGATCAACAATGGCGAACGCTGCCGGCCTGTATTCCTGGGTGGCAAAGGCAAACTGCAGCTCCTCGGGCAGACCAAAGCCATCGGCTTCAGTGGCAGTCAGGCTGAGCTTTTCGGAACCGGTCGCCACTTTCTCGGTAGCGATGATTTCCAGAGTTTCAATAACGGACTGTCCGGGCGCTATGTTTCCAATCGTCAGCTTGCGCCGGGTATCACAGCAGCCTAGAGTCACGTCGCTGGTACTGCTCCAGATAGCAACCTCGACCGACTCCGCCATCGACTTGCCTGCGTTTTCCACGGTCACTACGACCTTCGCCGACTCTTTGGCCGATAGAATGTTGTCGCGATTGCTGTCTATCAAATCGTAGCGAACCAGCAGATGCGGGGGGTTGGCAAACTTTTCCTGCAAGGCCATCTGGGCTTGCTGGTTTTGCTGCTCAGCCGTCCACGCTTCCTGACGTTCTTTTTCAATTCGGGCCAACTCATTGCTGACGTAGCCCATATAACGGTTGGGGTAATAATCGTAGGCTGTGGAATCCGAGACAACGCGACGCTCCAGGCCGCGCGGCGTTTCCACCCACTCTACCTGCTGGTCTTTAACAATTCGGATTTTGCCATCAGAGGAATAGAGCTCAAGCGCTTTGGACAGATGCTCCCGGGCACCTCGATAGTCACCCGACTCATAGCTCTTCTTACCCTTGCGGTAGAGACTCAGCGCCCGCTCTTCAGTTGACTTGCCACTGTCGTCAGCCTCACTGCCCCCGCCGAGGGAGTTCTTGAGCGAGTCAAACAGCCCCGCCTGCACCGGCCCTGCCACACACAGCACGAGAGCCAGACATGCCCCACACCACCGTTTTGTTGTCATTGTTTTTGTCCGTTCGGCTTTTCTTGAGTGCCCACTGAAGCGCAGACATAGCAATTTTGTGACTTTATCACATACCCGCCGCTTTAGCACACAAGCCCCATGCCGGAAGAACCACCCCAAGACATTGAATTATAAAGAATTTATAGGCGAATAATGTTTGTTTAGGAATTTTCAGCAGATACAAAAACGGCCCACGCAAGGTGAGCCGCTCTTGAAGAAAGATGATTGGTACGACCGAGTGGACTCGAACCACCGACCCCCACCATGTCAAGGTGGTGCTCTAACCAGCTGAGCTACGGTCGTACAGATTCTGCCGGGAAGCTCGAATGGCCCACCTGCAGAGGACGCGCATTATAGCCACGCTTACCCGGCGAAACAACCACCTACCCCCACAAGTTACCTCGCAGGCGGATCAGCGCGTTTCTTTATCCATTTCGCGATGAACTTCATTGGCCCGGGCGCGCTCGCGCTCGACCTCCGCATCCGACAGCGTGTTATTCGTAGAACATCCGGCAAGCAGGCTCGCGGTCGACAGAAAAGCCAGCAGCACCATGGGCTTGATCATTTTGTTTCCCCGTAATCGTTATTCAACAAACAGATCGCGCTTGATATCTGCCAGCCGGTCTCGCACTCGGGCGGCATCCTCAAACTCCAGATTTTTGGCGTGCTCAGCCATTTGCTGCTCCAGACTCTTGAGCAGTTTGGATATTTCGGCCGGCTTCATGGACTTTACGTCCACGCCATAATCCGCACCCGGCTCTGCGGCTTTGCGACCACCACCCTTGCGACTGCGTTTGCTACCCGGCGCAAAGGCCCCCTCAAGAATATCAGCCACCGCCTTCTTCACACCGGCTGGCGTTATATTATGCTCTTTATTAAATTCTATCTGCTTTTCGCGCCGGCGATTGGTTTCGGAAATCGCCCGCTCCATGGAGCCGGTCATATTGTCTGCGTAGAGAATGGCTTTGCCATTGAGGTTTCGGGCGGCCCGCCCGATAGTCTGGATCAGGGAACGCTCCGAACGCAGGAAGCCCTCCTTATCCGCATCGAGAATTGCAACCAGCGACACTTCCGGCATATCAAGCCCTTCGCGCAACAGGTTGATTCCCACCAGCACATCGAACTCCCCCAGACGCAGGTCCCGGATGATTTCTACGCGCTCCACGGTGTCGATATCCGAGTGCAGATAACGCACGCGAATACCGTTTTCGCTGAGATAGTCGGTCAAGTCCTCTGCCATACGCTTGGTGAGGGTCGTGACCAGCACCCGCTCACCCACTGCAACCCGCTGGCTGATTTGCGACATCAGGTCATCGACCTGCGTTGAGGCTGGCCGAATCTCGACCTCCGGATCAATCAATCCCGTAGGCCTGACCACCTGTTCCACGACCCGCGCTGCGTGCTCAGCTTCGTAAGGACCTGGCGTTGCCGACACAAATATCGCCTGGGGAATCAGCCGCTCCCATTCTGCAAACTTCAGCGGGCGATTATCCAGCGCCGAGGGCAGACGGAAGCCATAATCAACCAGCGTTTCCTTGCGCGAGCGATCCCCCTTATACATGGCACCGATCTGCGGAATACCCACGTGGGACTCGTCCATCACCACCAGCGCATTGTGTGGCAGATAGTCAAACAGGGTCGGCGGCGCTTCACCGGGGTCTCGACCGGACAGGTAGCGCGAGTAATTCTCAATGCCGGTGCAGTAGCCCAGCTCGCGAATCATCTCCATATCAAACTTGGTGCGCTGCTCAAGGCGCTGGGCCTCCAGCAGTTTGTCGTTGTTACGCAGCACCTCCAACCGCTCTTTCAGCTCTTCCTCAATATGATCAATGGCTTTGAGCAAGGTATCGCGCGGCGTCACATAGTGGCTTTTGGGGAACACGGTATAGCGCGGCAGCTTGCCCAGCGATTCACCGGTTAAGGGGTCAAACAGCGTAATGCTTTCGATCTCGTCATCAAACAGCTCAACCCGCACAGCATCTTTCTCAGATTCAGCCGGGAAGATGTCAATGACATCCCCCCTCACCCGGTAAGTCGCCCGCTGAAAAGCCACATCGTTGCGGGTGTACTGCAATTCCGCCAACCGGCGCAGCAGCTTGCGCTGGTCAATCTGCTCACCACGGTCAAGATGAAGCACCATCTTGAAATACTGCTCCGGGTCACCCAGACCGTAGATCGCGGAAACTGTCGCCACAATCAAGGCATCCTCACGCTCCATCAGCGCTTTGGTTGCCGACAGTCGCATTTGCTCGATATGGTCGTTGACCGAGGCGTCCTTCTCTATGTAGGTATCAGAGGAAGGGACATAGGCCTCAGGCTGGTAATAGTCATAGTAGGAAACGAAGTACTCCACCGAGTTATTGGGGAAGAACTCTTTGAACTCGCCGTAGAGCTGCGCCGCGAGAGTCTTATTGGGCGCCATCACAATCGTCGGACGCTGGATAGCCTCTATCACATTGGCAATGGTGAAGGTTTTGCCAGACCCGGTTACCCCAAGCAGCGTCTGAGCATGCAGCCCCGCATTGATCCCCTCCACCAGCTGTTCGATGGCTTTGGGTTGGTCGCCCGCAGGTTTGAATTTAGACGTAACCGAGAAGGATTTGCTCATATTTTCAACAGCATAAAGAGAAATATGGTACTACCCTGCCGACGACTTAGCCAATTGCCATAAATCTCGAAAAAACGGCTTTCCAGCGGTTGACGATGCAAAAAAAGGCCTTTAATATGCGCCACCTCTCCTGACGGAGAGCGTCAATCCGCCTTAGCTCAGTTGGTAGAGCAAATGACTGTTAATCATTGGGTCGCTGGTTCGAGCCCAGCAGGCGGAGCCAAACAAAACAAGGGCTTACGGGAAACCGTAGGCCCTTTTTGTTTGTAGTCGTCCAATCTGCAACCGTTTCTAAATAAGATTCAACGCCCTGCCGATACAAACCCGACGATCTGATTCAACGCTTCGGCTACACAAATACCCGTGCGAGAGAACCTCAGATGAGCATGTTGTGTAATGCGGCCGAGACTTCGCAACGGTCAACGGCAATGAAATTACAGCCCTGCTACCGACCACAGCATCGGCGCGACTACAGACCATAGAGGTTAGCGTTGCGCGCTCTGCGCATCAGATCCGTTGCATGCTCTTCAAGCATGTGCCCCGACGCCACAGCCGCATCGATAGCCGCCTGCAATTGAAAGAGGTAATCCTGCTGCATCGGGTAAAGCTGTGCGAGCTTCGTAAAAGTAAACGTCTCGGTTGTTCCCATCAAAGGGATGTTACCCCCAAAACTGCATGGACCCTCGGTGTAACCTGGCTCTTGCCCGGCATAGTAGGTCGCCACGGGTACATCGACGACAGGGTGCCGAAGACCACCCACCGCGTTATTGTGTTCATCAAACACGATGGCACCGCTTGAGTCCCGCTCGATGTGAGGCACGCTAGCCGGTGCGACACCGCTGCGCACCCAGTTATCTAAAGCCACCAGAGCAGCGCTCCAGACGTGACCGCGAGGAAAGCGATTGCTATAGAGACATACCCCACCGAGGGACATTTCGCCATACTCGTTCATGGATTCCGGATCCAAGGTATTAACGGGTCCGATTCCGGGCCCGACTCTGCCAAAGTTGTAAGCACTTTGCGCCAAAATGTACATGCCACCGAAGTTCGTCAGGTGGGCCGGGCCTGCAATTTCCCACTGACGAAACAAACCGCTGTCTGGCTGAGTCAGCGGTGGGATAAAACGCCCACCCGCCTCGTCCTGGCTGTTGACCGCAAGCGTCGGCGCGACATCATCTCGCAAAGGCTCGCCCAGCATAATAGGCAGATAGCCGTCGAATAGCGCGGTACTGCTGTGGAGTTCGTTTAGATAGGTTGAAAGAAACGTTCCCGATTGGGATGAACCAACTGCCAGCGTGATCTCGATACGCTCATTTAGCTCAGCGCCAAGGACCCGCGGATCTTTAAGCACAGCCTGGGTCGACTGTGAAAAAATGTCGTAGGAATAATCATCGCCTGGGTGGCTCACCGAGGGGTAACGAACTGGGTCCCAACTAGCCAGTGCGAGAGGACTTCCATCCACGCCCTGTTTTTGGGCTGACACCCCGACATAGATGTATCCACGCCGCATAATCGTCTCTGCAGCTTCAATCCAGATGGCCTCTACATCTTGCTGCGACGTCACGTTGTTCCAGTGAATGACCAAGGTACCGTTGAAACTATCCGGGTTAGTCGGTCGGCGCACCACAATACGCGTGGCGTATTCGGCCGTCGAGCCAGAGGATGCACCGTAGCCGCTCGCAACCCCTGAAACCAAAAACTCTTCTTCAACATAACCGTCGGTTAGCGGCAATAGACTTGTCGCAAACGGCTCGCCTGTGCGGACGCCTCCCTCTAAAGGCCCGTCTACCACCGGTACCGGCACCTCGCTGCCACCCGTTACGAGTGGGTCACTGTTTGTTGATGAGCTATCGTTACAACCTGCGATACCCGGCACCGCGAGGCAAAGGAACAAGGCAATCCAGTGTGGTGCAGACGCTCGCGGCTTGGTGATTCGCATTATGTACTCCAGCGCTCGTTATTATCGTTTTTTACAACCACAGACATTGAATACCCGTGGTCTACGCATGGTATACGAAACACCTTTGATTAACCGATTTAGCGCTGTGTTTACTTTTTGGGCCGGGCTAGGCAGTAAACAATGGTCTAGTATTTCAGCCCCTACAGATTTTCCATAATGCTCGCAGACCTCCGCCGTTGAAACCAGGGAGCTCGGCTGTCTCCGCTATTGGCCCCGCAACTCCCGCCGCAGTATCTTGCCCACCGCAGACTTGGGCAGGTCATTCACAAAAGTGACGGTCTTGGGAAGCTTGTAGCCGGTCAGGTGCTGCCGACAAAAATCCTTTAAATCCGCCTCTGTCAGCTCCGGGTTCTTGCTTACCGCATAGAGGGCTACCGCTTCACCACTCTTCGGGTCCGGCTTGCCGATTACCGCAGCCTCAACAATGTCCGGATGCTCATAAACGACGTTTTCAATTTCATTGGGATAAACGTTAAACCCGGAGACAATAATCATGTCTTTGAGCCGATCGACAATCCGGAAAAAGCCATCAGGCTCACGGATCGCAACATCGCCGGTACGAAAGAAGCCATTTTCATCGATTGATTCTTCCGTAGCCTCCGGGCGATTCCAGTAACCTCGCATCACCTGTCCGCCACGCACCACCAGCTCGCCCGCTTCTCCATCAGGCAATTCATTGCCTTCGGCATCAAAGATTTTTACTTCTTCACCGAGCCGGGCCTTGCCCACGGTACCCAGGCGATTATGTTTATGGGTATTTACACTCACCACAGCCGTGGTTTCAGACAGCCCATAGCCCTCGAAAAGTTTTGTCCCCGTACGAGCAATCCACTCCTTAGCCACTTCCGGAACAAGGGCGGCACCGCCGACGATGGTTCCCCGGTTGTGGCTCCAGTCGATTTCTTCGAACTTCGGGCTTTGGAGCATCCCTACCAACATCGTATTCACCGCTGCAAACCCGGTAAACTTGCAGGACTTCATAATATCCATCATGCCGTCCAGATTGCGCGGATCCGGTATCAGCACCGACTGACCACCACTGGAAAAGTTCCCGACCAGGTAAAGCGTGAAACCGAATATATGGTAAATGGGCAGCGGCGCAATCAATAACTCAGCAACCTCTTCACTGTGGTTAGGATCCTCCGCGCGCATGGCGTCGGCTTGCCGCACATAAGTATAGAAATTGCCGTGGGTCAGCATGGCCCCCTTGGCAACACCGGTAGTGCCCCCGGTATATTGCAGTACCGCGACATCATTCATACCGGCATTGCACACTGGCAGAGGCGCATTAGCACCACCGGCCAATGCCTCAGGCAGGGTAACCAGTCGCAATTGCTCTTGCAGGGGAGTCTCAGGCGCCGGTTGAGCTTCCATCATGTCGAAGATATTGGTGACGATCAGCATTTCAACCGATGTCTTGGGCAGGACTTTTTCTGCCGTACCCAGAAACTCGCTGACCATGACGATGGCGCGCGCACCGGAGTCCTTCAGCTGGTGTTCCAGTTCGCGTTCGGTGTACAGCGGGTTTGTATTCACCAGAATCAGCCCCGCCCGGAGAATGCCCCACGCCGCTACCGGGTACTGTAAAAGATTGGGTAGCTGAATAGCGACACGGTCACCCGGTTCAAGACCGCCGTCACCGAGTAGCCACACCGCGAAGGCACGACTCAATCGCTCCACTTCGGCAAAGCTCAAATCCTGCCCCAGGGCGGTAAAAGCCACACGATCGCCAAAGCGCTCAACAGACTCATTAAAAATATCGAGCAGGTTCGTATGACCCGGAGCCGTCAGCTCCTCAACCACTCGATCACTGTAGGCAAATCGCTCACTCATACGACTCTCTCCTTATTATTAGGTATTTCGGTCTGTAGTTAATCCTAGCAGCTTATGCTGATCGTACCCGCAAGGTTGTTACTTCTACCCCAAAGGAGAACTCAACGCTGCAGCGCAGTTTCAATTTCCCGGTAACGGGCCGCATCCAGTGGATAGCGACGAATGATGACTAAAACAAATACAAAGAAAAACGTGAGCAGCGGCCCGGCAACGATAGCCAGCCTGGTAATAGATTCGCCCGCCACCTCAGAGGGCGCCGCCCCGCGTGGGAACGCAATCAGATCCAATGCAATACCTGCGAAAAAGCTGCCCAGACCGTAGCTGGCTTTTGTCGCAAAAGAGCGGGCCGCAAAGAAGAGTCCTTCTTCGCGCCTGCCCGTGGTGACCTCGTGCTCATCAGCTGTATCTGAAAGCATCGAGTCAAGCAAAATGACAAAGGCGATAAAGAAGCCCTGCGCGGCACCATTAAACAAATACACAAGCCATAACTTATCGCTAACCGCCATGCCATCCAGGGAGCCTGCCAAATACATCAGCATAGGTGTTGACGACAATGCTGCCCCCAGCAAGGCACAGAAACCGGACGCCAAGCGTTTATCCAGCCTCTGCGACGTAGCCTGAGCAATGGTGGAAGCGAGCAGAATACCGACTAGCGGAGACGTCGAGAGTAAGGCCAATTGCTTGGAGTCAAAGCCAAATACGTAGGTAGCCACGTACACCAACAACGTGAGACTAACGCCAGCGAGTACGTTAAACATCAGCGTAGCGAAAAAAAGCACGCGAAAAGCCTGCTCTCGCAGCGTTGCAAACACTTCCACCACGGCAAATACCGGGTGGCGACTGGTTCGCTGTTGCGCTGGGGATTTCAGCGAGGGGATAAAATGAAACGTAGAAACAATGCACCACACCATCGCCAGCGTCCCCAATACACCAGCGAACAGTCCAAAACCGCCGTAACTTTCCGGGTTGAGCATACCGTTGCTGAATTCGGCGCTGGGAGGAAAAAACAGGGCAAAACCAGCGACTGAGACAACAAGGGTGCCAAAGTAGGAAAAAAACACCCGATAGCCAATCAACGAGGTTCGCTCGTGATAATCGCGAACTATCTCGGCCCCGAGCGAAAGATGCGGCACGAAAAACAATGTCAGCATCAACCTTACCGCCGCCGCGCCGCCCAGCAACCAGAAAAACAGCCCGATCTGGCCCAGTCCATCCGGTGGACTGAACAACAAGGCCACTGCGATGCCAAAAGGCAGGCTGCCGGCGATCATAAAGGGATGGCGGCGCCCCCAGCGAGATCGCCAGTTGTCAGATATCTGACCGATCATGGGGTCAGTTACTGCATCAATCAGCAGCGCCAGCAGCGAGGCGGTTCCCGCTAGCGAACCGGATAGGCCCAGAACCTGGTTATAATAGAAAAACAGAAACGTAACGAAGGCGCCCTGTTTGACGCCGTCGGCAAGCTGCCCCACCCCATAGCCGATTTTTGTACCTACATTCATTTAGTCTGGTTTCCTGCCATTCCATTCTTCTAACAGGGCAAAAGGTCCCTGCCGCATGCCCAGAGCCGTGCACCAGGCGCGATCGATATCACTGCGGGAGGCCACCCCTTGATCCTCAATTGCCTGCGCGGCATCCGTCAAGGCCTGCAACAGGGGCTCCAGACTTTCTACACTAGCACCCGCCGCAAAGTCCGGAGCCAAAAAAGCCGCTTCGGGGTAGCGGTAAAACCCGGCTCCGCTTTTGCGGCCCAGCCGCCCTTCAGCAAGGTAGGATTCCAGAAATTCGAGCACCTGTGGTTGTCGAGCCATACGTTCAGGATCATCCCGCGGCTCACGCCAGCTGTCTGCTACAACATCAAGACCAAACAGGTCCATTAATGCAAATGGCCCCAGCGGCACTGAGAACCGCGCCATCCACGCGCGATCAATATCCTCGACACCGGCTTCCCCAGTAATCACTTGCCATTTGGCTGCCGCCAGAACCGGCCCTAGCAAGGCATTAAAAACATAGCCCGGGTGCTCTTTTTTCAGGATCAGGGGTTCGGCCTTCAGGCTCCGAACGTAGCGATCCAACAGCCCTACCACATCACCGTGGCAACGCGGGCCGGCAACGATATCCATCAACAGGGAGCCGAAATGCGAGTGCAGAGCGGCAAAGCGCTCACCGTGCACGAGCGCACTATCGATATCCGAGACCATCAGCGCCGAGGTATTTGTGGTGACGATCACCTCTGGCGGACACAGTGCGTCGAGCCGCGCAAATACGTCTCGCTTCAGCGTCAAACGTTCCGGAATGGATTCACTGACCAGACCGACACCGGTTACCGCCGTTGCCAGATCCGTTTCTGTGGATACCCGCAGGTAGGCCTCTTCCAGCTCCGCATGGGTGCAGTAGCCAATGTCGAGCAAATGCTCGCCAATAGCCTGCTGCACCAAAGGCACGGCCTCTAAAACGGCAGGTTCCAGATCATGAACAACAACATGATACCCAGAGACAGCCGCCAGCAAGGAATTAAAGCAACCCATCGTGCCACCGCCGACAAAGGCGATGCGGTCAAACTCAGCTACTTTCACGTGAGAACACGCGTCGGATTGTCGGGAAGCACTAAATTCGTGCTGCCTTTAGCGACAATTGCGGGACGGTAGGCGACCACCGGAAGTCCCGCCAGCGCATTAACAATATGAAACTGCGTTGGATTCTGCTCCCAGGTCAGATTCTGCCAGTTGACCTGTCCCCGCCCAACTTGAGCCTCATGGATCGTGGTCGCCGAAGGAAAGGTAGTAAATTCCTGACGCGGTTGACCATACCCGCCGACCGCCGGCAGATAACGCCAGCCAATGGGATGATCACGTACGGCCTTTTCCGCGGCACTGGCAGCAATTTCCTCAGCGGTTGGGGCGCGCAGCTGGTCGATCGTCATATCCACAATGGGATGACCAAAATGCTGTGCGGCACACTCCCATCGCCCCTCGCGCACGCGGTGTTCCGGGATATCGGCGTAGATCTTGGGAATGCCCTGCAACTCCCGACCACTGAGGATCGGGTCTGCCAGGTTCTCCCACATAACGAGGGTATAGTCTCCTTCCAGCTGGTCTTTTTCGCCATTAAATCGCACCGCTGCGCTCACCCCCAGCAGGTTGTAGCCGTGGCCAGCCAACCAGTCCACCTGTTTGTTGCAGGCATAGGTCACAGTGACCACCGGCGTTTCGGCAACCTCCAGCGGCGCGGGCAAATATTGCTGTAAAGCCTCACGCTCGGTTTCGTAGGAAACGATCATCATGGTGACATCGTGATACCAGCCAGAGGTGCCTGGCCCTACATAGCGAGGGCCAAAATGAGCGGGCATCTGATAGCTGGCATTCGGGTCCGGTTTGAACATGGTCTCCAGCCTCACTGAAAGTTGTAACGGAAATCGAGGTGATACGACGTTTCGTCAGGTAATGATGCGTAAACATAGTTACCCGAGATCAGGGGCTGATCCAGCGTCAGCACGTTCTCTTTTTCCTCGGTCAGGTTCTTGGCGTTGAATACCAGCGACCAGCGCCCCTGTTCCTCCTTAAGTCCCAAGCGCGCATTGATCTTTGTGGTTGCTTCTTGCAGTGAAAACGGGTCGTTGTCGGTATCGGTAAAGTGCTCGCCCTGATACAAGGCGTCGAGGCCGACCAGCAGGTTGATGCCTGTATTGAACAGCGGCATATCCAGACTACCGTAGAGACTGGCACTGACCTCAGGGGCAAATGCCAACGGTTCGCCGGAGAGATCCTGAAAAGACGGCGCCAGAGGATCATCCTGCGATCCGGTCTGTTCGTTATAGCACGAAGGGTGTCCCGTCCCCGAGTCGGTTCCGGCTTGCGGAACCGCACACAGGTATTCGTCATAAGTGGCATCAACCAACCCGGCACTGCCGCCAATTGAAAGGTAGGGAACCGGGGGCAACCAGAAGAAGTCCAGCTCTAGACCTTGCGTCGTGGCATCTGCGGCATTGGTAACAAATATTTGAGTACCATCAAAATTTCTGACCTGAAGATCCTGGTACTCGGTGTAGTAAATCGCGCCATTGAGAATCAGTGAACCGTCGAACAACTTGGTCTTGATACCTATTTCGTAAGCATTGGCTCGCTCTGGCTCAAAAGTTAGGTTGTCATCAGAAAAGACCGCTGCAGCAAAACCCCCACTCTTGAAACCCTCAGTGTAGGTCGCAAAAACCGTAATGTCGGGAATGATCTCCCAGCTTGCCGTCACTTTGGGCGTGAAATCGTAGTCAGACTCCGACAAGGTCACATTGAAGTCTTCCTG
>JBFHCW010000023.1:0-16882 GCA_041585035.1 Litorivivens sp. | reverse complement strand
GAACCGGTCAGCATGGCGGCAGCATCAGAAAGGATATCGCCGAACATATTGCCGGTCACCATCACATCGAACTGCTTGGGAGCACGCACCAGTTGCATCGCTGCGTTGTCCACATACATATGGCTCAACTCCACTTCCGGGTAATCTGCCGCCATGGACTCGACCACCTCACGCCACAGCATGGTCACTTCCAGAACGTTGGCTTTATCAACCGAACACAAACGCTTGCCACGCTTCATGGCCGCTTCAAAGGCCACCTTGGCGATGCGGCGAATTTCTGACTCCGAATAAACGTAGGTGTTGTAGCCCTGACGCTCGCCGTTTTTGAGCTCGCGAATGCCACGCGGCTCGCCGAAGTAAATACCGCCGGTCAGCTCACGCACAATCAGAATATCCAGTCCGGAAACCACGTCGGGTTTCAGACTCGACGCACCTGCCAGTTGCGGGTAGAGGATGGCCGGACGCAGATTACCGAACAGCTCCAATTCACTGCGCAGGCGAAGCAAGCCACCCTTTTCCGGGCGGTCTGCCGGCGGCAGTTTGTCCCATTTGGGACCACCGACGGCGCCCAGCAAAATGGCATCTGAGGCTTTGGCCAGTTCAAAGGTATTGTCCGGCAGAGCCTTGCCGGTGGCGTCGATAGCCGCGCCACCCAAGAGAGCCTCTTCCAGGTTCAATCCCAGGCTGTACTTATCATTCAGAAAGTTCAGCACCTTCACGGCTTCGGTCATGATCTCGGTACCAATACCGTCACCGGGCAAAACCAGAATATTCTTTGTCACGTTATCTTTACTCCAGAAACACTTTCCGGAACTTCATTCCAGAAACAACGAGCCCCGGCTGACACGGGGCTGGCGGCGGATTCTAGCAAAGCACGCGCGCAATTGCGCGTACTCGGCTCTCCAATCTTTACAGTCAGGCCGATCGGGAAAACAGCCAGGGGGCTTCCTTGCGGCGTTTTTCCTCATAGTCGCGAATGGCGTCAGCCTGCTGCAGCGTGATACCGATATCGTCGAGGCCATTCAGCAGACTATGCTTGCGACCGCTCTCCACCTCAAAGGCGATAATTTCGCCTGACGGTGTCGCAATGGTCTGGGCCTCAAGATCAATCTCCAGCTGATAGCCTTCGGTGGCGTACATTTCCTGAAACAGACGATCGACAATGTCGGCATCCAGGGCGATCGGCAATACACCATTCTTGAAACAGTTGTTGAAGAAAATATCGGCATAGCTCGGTGCAATAATGCAGCGAAAACCGTAGTCTTCCAGCGCCCAGGGCGCGTGCTCGCGACTGGAGCCACAGCCAAAGTTTTCTCTTGCCAGCAACACTGATGCGCCCTGGTAACGAGGAAAATTCAGCGGAAAGTCCTTATTCAGCGGACGGTCGCTGCAGTCCACACCGGGCTGCCCCTCATCCAGATAGCGCAGCTCATCAAACAGGTTGGGGCCAAAGCCACTGCGCTTGATGGATTTCAGAAACTGCTTGGGAATAATCATGTCGGTATCGACATTGGCCCGATCCATCGGCGCTACCAGACCTTTCATTTGGGTAAAGGGCTTCATGACTGCGCTCCTTTCACAAGTTCATTCACATCGACAAAATGACCCGCTACCGCGGCGGCGGCGGCCATTGCCGGACTTACCAGATGCGTGCGCCCGCCAAACCCCTGGCGACCTTCAAAGTTGCGGTTCGAAGTGGACGCGCAGTGCTCGCCGGCACCGAGCTTGTCGGAGTTCATCGCAAGACACATGGAGCAGCTGGGCTCGCGCCACTTCATGCCAGCCTCAGTAAAGATCTTGTCCAAGCCCTCGGCTTCCGCCTGACGCTTGACCAAACCAGAGCCCGGCACCACCAGCGCTTCTTTAATCGTGTCGGCAATTTTGCGGCCCTTGACCACATCGGCGGCGGCACGCAGATCCTCTATACGGGAGTTGGTGCACGAGCCGATAAACACACGGTCCAACCGGATATCGCGTATTCTCTGCCCTGCCTTCAAGCCCATGTATTCCAGAGCCCGCTCACAAGCGGCCTTGCGCACGGGTTCGGCGAAATCATCAGGACCGGGCACCGTGTCTTCAATGCTGGCCACCATCTCCGGGGAAGTACCCCAGGTCACCTGCGGCAGAATATCCTGCGCGTTCAACTCAACCACCTTGTCGAATACCGCGTCATCATCGCTGCGCAGTGTCTTCCAGTAGGCCACTGCCTTTTCCCAGTTTTCTCCGGTCGGTGCGTACGGGCGGCCCTCTACGTACTTGAGCGTCGTTTCATCCACCGCCACCATGCCCACTCGGGCACCAGCTTCAATAGCCATATTGCAGATGGTCATACGGCCTTCCATCGACAAGCCGCGAATGGTACTGCCACCAAACTCAATCGCGCAGCCATTCCCTCCGGCGGTGCCAATTTTTCCGATCACGGCGAGAACGATATCTTTTGCCGTAACCCCGGGACGCAGCTCACCGTCGACCTTGACCAGCATGTTTTTCATTTTTCGCTGACGCAGACACTGCGTAGCCAGCACATGCTCCACCTCAGACGTGCCGATACCGTGAGCGATTGAACCCAGCGCGCCATGAGTGGCGGTATGGGAATCCCCGCAGACCACGGTCATACCCGGCAGAGTGGCGCCCTGCTCCGGGCCAACCACATGCACAATGCCCTGGCGCGCATCGTTGATTTTGAATTCTTCAATGCCGAACTCTTCGCAGTTGTCATCCAGCGTGACCACCTGCAACTTCGACACCGGATCGACAATACCGTCAACACCATGCACTCGCTCTTCTACCGCGGAGGGCACGTTATGATCAGGCGTTGCCAGATTGGCATCGATCCGCCAGGGCTTGCGACCGGCCAGACGCAGCCCTTCAAAAGCCTGCGGGGAGGTCACTTCATGAACCAGATGGCGATCGATATACAACAAGGCGTCGCCGTCGTCGGTAATGGCGACGAGATGATCGTCCCAGAGTTTGTCGTACAGGGTTTTTCCGGCCATGGTCTGCTCCACTAACTGACTTGCCAAAGGGCTAATTATTCAACGTTGACCAGTCTACGCAGGGAATTACAATAAAACAAATTCATATTTTTCATGTTTCTGATAACATATTTTCATCCCTAAAGAGCAAGCCCACACTATGGACACTCAAAGTCTGCGCGTCTTTCTCACCGTTGCCGAATGCCGGTCCTTTACCGAGGCCGCTGAGCTTCTGCACCTCACTCAGCCCGCGATCAGCAAACGCTTGAGTAATCTGGAGCAACAGCTAGAGCATCGGCTGTTTGACCGCATCGGACGCAAGGTGACCCTCACCGAAGCCGGCGAGGCACTGCTACCTCAGGCCAGGGCCATTTTGCTCGCCGTAGCCAACGCAGAACGCAGCGTCCGCGATCTGGACGGCAGTGTCGGCGGAAAGTTGTCCATGGGTATTTCCCACCACATCGGCCTGCACCGCCTGCCGCCGGTTCTGCGCTACTTCACCCGGACCTATCCGGAGGTGCGGCTGGATATCGACTTTATGGATTCTGAGCAGGCTCACGACATGATTCTGCACGGCGAGCTGGACCTCGCGGTTATTACCCTGTCCCCTGAACAGGAGCCCAATCTGGAATCATTTGCTGTCTGGGAAGACCCGCTAACCGTTGCCACAGCACTGGACCACCCACTGGCCAACCGCAACGCAGTCACTCCGCAGGAACTGCAGCAGCACACTGCCATACCTCCCGGCCTGAATACCTATACCGGCCAGATCATCAAACGCCTGTTTGACGAAGCGGGGCTGAAAATGGATATCGCGATGTCGACCAATTACATGGAAACCATCAAGGTCATGGTATCGATCGGACTTGGCTGGAGCATTCTGCCCGCCACGCTGATTGATGACAGCGTCAAAGCCTTAACACTGAAAGGGCACCATCTGAGCCGCACACTGGGGTGCGTTCACCACCGCAACCGCAGCCTCTCCAACGCGGCCGAAGCCTTTATCAAGGTGCTTAAAGAGCACCCTGAGCAATCAACTCCCTGAGCGCAGACGGAGTATCAATATCGCAGCAGATCCCGCGATCATCGACCGCTATCTGCTCAAGGCGCTGCGAATGCGCATTCAGCACTGACTGGGCACCCCCCTCGCCCGCCAGCGCCTGCAATTCCCAATAAAAGGCTCTCCCAAACACTACCGGATGGCCGGGCTTGCCCTCATACACCGGTCGACGCAGGGTTTGGTTACCGGCGCCCCGTGCGAGCAGATTTAGCGTGTCACTGCGCAACAGGGGCAGATCCACCGGCAGTATCATCAGCGCATCAAAGCTATCTGAGAGCAAAGCCACTGCCTCGGCAATACTACTGGCCATACCCTCATCCGCACGCATCAGTTCGAGTTTATGAGGGATATCCAGTAAGTCCCCCTGCCGCACCGTCACCCGGTATGAAAGCCCAGCGCTGTCAACGATGGCCAGCATATGCTCGAGCAAGGTCAAACCGGAAGGCAGTAGCGCGAGCCGCTTGTCTGAGCCAAACCGGCGACTGGCACCGGAGGCCAGCAACAAAACGCCGACGGGCCGATTCATATTTTCCGCTGGGCCCTGAGCTGAACCAGCTCGGCCATGATCGCCACTGCAATCTCCATGGCCGACTTGCTGCCAATTGGCAGGCCGACCGGAGCGTGCAGCCGCTCTATCTCATCGTGTGACAGGTCGAGTTGTACGAGGCGCTCCCGACGCTTGGCCGACGTGCGCTCGGAACCCAGCGCGCCGACATAACAGGCCTCCGATTGCAGGGCTTCCATCAGGGCCATATCGTCGATTCGCGGGTCGTGGGTCAGTGTGATCACCAGACTGTGAGAGTCACTGGCGCGCTCACGCACGACATCGTCGGGCATGGCACAGACGGTATCGACACCCGCAACCGGAAACTGCTCGATGCGATCGCGCCGCGGGTCACACACCGTTACCGCGTAATCCATGGCCGAGGCCAGCTCGGCAATACAGCGCGCCAGTTCATTGGCGCCGACCAGCAACAAATGCAGACGCGGACCGAAGTCCTGCGACAGCATCGTGTCGTCGAGGAGCAAGGACTCAACGCGTGGTAACGGGATCAGCTGCCACGCTCCAGTCGTCAGATTCACCTGCCGGCGTATACAGCGTCGGTTTTGCAGTGCCTCGACTATTGTGGCGATTGCATCGCGATGATCCGCTGAAAGCGGTTCGATAAGCACCTCCAGGCGCCCTCCACAGGGCAACCCAAGGCGTTCGTTTTCTTCAGCCGTGACGCCATAGGGGTGCACGACCACGTTATCTGGCGCCAGCTCACCCGCCCTCACCCGCTCTAGCAGGTCGTCTTCTATACAGCCCCCAGAGAGTGAGCCTATCAATTCACCTTGCTGCGACACCCCCATCAGCGAACCCAGTGGCCGCGGCGAGGCGCCGACGGTCTTTACGATGGTGCACAGCCAACAGGGTTCACCGGCGTCCAGCCAGTTCAGCATGGTACTGAATATAATTTCGTCTACGGTTTTCACACAACGACCTTTTCTACAGGCAAAAAAAAACGCCGCATTAAGCGGCGTTATAGTGTAGCGGAGAACTTAGTACCAGCGGTAAATCGCCTGCAGACCTACACTGCGAGGTCTGGCGATAAAGCCATAGTGATTGACGGAAGAAAAGATGCTATTTGCAAGCGGAGTATCGTTAGCATAATTAACGATCTCTTCATCAGTCAGGTTTTTGCCCACAAGCGCAAGCTCCCAGCCATCTTCAAAATCAGACAAAGCCAAGCGGCCATTGATGACTGCGTATCCATCTTGCTCCTGAGTCGGGTCTAGGTTCTGGGTGGGGTTATAGTCCCCGGTGAAGACGACGTCCAGGCCACCGCGGAATTCCAGGCTGTCGGCAATCGGTGTGGTGTAAACCAGACCTATATTACCGGAGTAGTCAGCCACGTACTGGTTGGTCTCTCCGGTAAAATCGCACAGGCTATCGCCATCGGGATCTTCGCCGTTGCGAACCTGAACGTGGTTACACTGACCATTTTTGAAGTCGGTGAACTCGAAGTCGAGGAAGGCCAGCGCACCGGTCATCATCAGCTTCTCGGTGAGCGCCAGACGGCCATCCAGTTCCAGGCCCATGGTTTCAGCCGCACCGGCGTTACCCACGTTAAAGCCCAACGTGCCGTCAAAGATACTGATCTGCAAATCATCGAACTCGGTATAAAACAGAGCAATATTCAATTCAGCAGCCCCATCAAGCAAAGTAGTTTTCGCACCAAGCTCAATGCTTTGCGATTGCTCCTCTTCGTACTCGAAAGAACCGATCAGAATGGTGCTGTCCACAGGGTTCTCCGGGTCAGGCGCATTCGCAGCCGGAGACGCATTGGAGCGAGCATCGAAACCGCCTGATTTAAAGCCTTTGCTCCAGGTTACGTAGGTCATCGCCCAGTCTGATACATCCCACTGCAAGTTGACCGACGGTGCGAAATTACTTTCCTTGCGATCGCCGTCAAGATTATGGCGCTCGGCTGAGAAATTAATCGCCACCACACTATCGACTTCACCCTCGGCGATACGCTCGCCAGTACGGTTGTTTTCAAAGTCAAGCGAGCGTGAACCTTCCTTTTCTTCTGTCGAGTAACGGCCGCCGACATTCAAACGCAGAGTATCAGACAGGTTGAATGTCAACTGGAGGAAGGCCGACCACAGTTCGGTATCTGTGACAAAGTATCGAGGTGTACCCAACTCACGAATCTCGTCACCTGCATCACCTAAGCCATCCGTCGGTCGACCGAGTGTACCAAGCGCAGCCACGTCACCGAGGTTAATCAGGTCAGGCAACACATCACTGGTCACTAGAATCGAGTCATAGAATTCCAGCTCACTCTTGTGGTAGTAAAGCCCGCCAATATATTCAATGAACTCACCCACTGGGGATGTGATACGAAACTCCTGACTAAACTGCTCATACTCTTCTTCAAACTCGACCTTGAAGACTTCGGCGCCTGTGAAATCACAATCACAAAGCTCCTCATACTCATAGGACATTACACCAGTAATGAAAGTTAAGGTGAAATCATCCAGCGCGTAGTCGAGATTCAGCGTGAAGTTTTGCGTGTCGTTCTTGCTGAAATCACCATTAGAAGAACGCTTGAAATCCAATTCAGAATTTAAAACTGAAGAATCGGCATCAACATTAAAAGGGCTTAATGGAGGAGGCAAAAGAACTGAGTGATTGTCAAGAATCTGACCGTATGTCTTACCGCCCCAGCCAGTAATCGGGTTGTTATCCGTAGATGGCTGGTCATTGATAATCTCAATTTGACGACCTGTAACATCAAACTTGCCGACCTCGAATTTGAACAGGGCCTGCAGGTTATCCGTGGCAGCCCAGTCCAGCAGCAGCCGCACCGTTCCCTCATCTCGCTCGGGCTCGTCCTGATCCAGAGTCAGGTTTTCAATGTAGCCATCCATATCACGCTTGCGAACCGCTAGGCGGGCACCGAGGCGGTCTGTCAAAGGGCCAGAAAGCACCAGATCTATTGCGGACTCACCGTGACTGGGCTCGTAGAGCCCGGATACCATGCCTTCAAATTCCTGACCGGGTCGAGCAGAGTGCAGACTCAATGCACCAGCCACCGAGTTCTTACCGAACAGGATGTTCTGCGGGCCACGCAGTACCTCTACACGGGCCAAGTCCAGAAAGGGTGCACGGGACAGTTGGGCGCGTCCGTAACTGACGCCGTCAAAATACATACCCACTGACTGCTCGAAGCCCTGGTTAATACCAGAACCAATACCACGCACGTAGATATTGGTACCGATACCGGTTTCCGACATGGTCAGGTTGGGAACATAGGCCTGCAGATCTTCGATCTTGTCGATGCCGGCCTCCATCATTTTCTCACCGGAAACGGCATTTACCGACACCGGAACATCCTGCAGGCTTTCGGCACGCAGGGTCGCCGTTACGATAACCTCTTCAAGCACTACCGCGGCCTGTGCGCTACCCGCGGCAATACCCGCGACCAGCGGCAACAGCGCTGCGCCGTGCCGAAATCTCGACTTATTTTTCATTGCTTCCTCCCAGACTCACTCGAAATGAGCAGTTTTTTGAGTGTTACTTTGTAATTCGATGGTTCTTATGTCGAACTAAAAGGAGCGTACTTCTATTTATTAAAGCATGCGCTCAGTTTAGCCAATTTTTTACAGTTTTCATGCACATAAAGCCAATATGCAATATTTATATGGAGTATTGCGCTCACAAATAGGTGTTATTACGTATCAAGTCTCATTTTTGCACTACCAGCGGTAGGAAAACTGCAGCGCAACACTGCGCGGCGCCTCCAAAAATCCATAATGTCCTTTGTTGCCAAATATCGTGTAGGCCGTCGGCGTGTCGCTAGCATACATCACGATAACCTCATCAGTCAGGTTCTTGCCTACCAGGGCCAGCTCCCAACTTCTGTCCAGGGCCGCAATCCCTGCCCTGCCGTTGAATTTGACGTAACCGTCCTGTTGCACCGCCGGGTCAAGATTCTGGGCCGGATTGTAATCGTCCGTAAAGATCGCATCCAGAGATAGACCAATACCCACTTCCGGACTAATAGGTCGAATATAGGTCAGCACCAGATTCCCCGCAAAGTCAGCCACGTACTGGTTGGTCTTGCCGGTGTAATCACAGTTAATCCCGTCGGGAGCTGTAGGCTCCTGCCCTGCGAGACACTGCCCATTTTGAAAATCATCGAACTCGAAATCAAGAAAAGCCAGCGCCCCGGCCAGCATCAGGTATTCGCTAAGCTGGATACGACCGTCCAGCTCAAGCCCCTGCGTTGTCGCACTGGCGGCATTGCCGACATTAAAGCCAAGCGTGCCATCAAAAATACTCACCTGCAGGTTGTCGAACTCGGTACGAAATACGGCCGCATTCAGCTCCGCCGCGCCGTCGAGCAAGGTTGATTTGAACCCGACTTCCAGACTGGTGGCCTCTTCTTCCTCGTACTCAAAGGTACCGATCAACACGGGACGCCCTTCCGGTCGGGCCGGGTTAGGTGCCGCACCCGGTGGCAGAGGCACGGGCTCAGCCGATGGCGACGCATTCGAGCGCGCGTCATACCCGCCGGACTTATAACCTCGACTCAAGGTAGCGTAGGCCATCATGTCGTCCGTCGCATCCCATTGCAGATTCAGCAGCGGTGAAAACTGGGACTCGTCTCGGCTCCCTTTCAGGTTGTGCCGCTCAGCGGCGAAACTTACCGCAGCCACCGTATCGGTTTCACTGAAAGGTCGCACGTTGTAATCCAGATCGCCGAATTCGAAGTGGCGGGAACCTTCCTTACTCTCCCGTGAGTAGCGTCCGCCGAGAGTCATACGGAGGGTATCTGCGATGTTCCAGGTCGACTGCAGGAATACCGAGTACAACTCGGAATCGCTGGTAAACGTCCGCGGCGAGGTCAGATTCGCTATGGCATTACCCGCGTCCCCAATACCGGCGATCTCCTCCGGTGAACCACCCAGCGGGTTGGGATCATTATCACCTCGGGCGCCCCCCTCCGTGGCATCCGCTGCATTGAGCAGCTGCACAATCAAATCGGAGTCGACGATGATGCTATCAAAAAATTCCAGCTCGCTTTTTTGATAATAAAACCCGCCGATAAATTCAAATTTTTCACCTGCCGGCGAAATCCAGCGAAGCTCCTGGCTGATCTGCTGGTAGTCTTCCACCAGCGACACCTTAAACCCTTCGGCGCCGGTAAAATCACAATCACACAGATCATCGTAGTCATAGGCCATGTAACCGGTTATCGAGGTAAAGGTGTGATCACCGCGAATCCAGTCGGCGTTAATGGTGAGATTTTCTGTGTTGTTTAAACTGAAGTCGCCATTAGACGAGCGTTTGAAATCCTGATAATTGTTCAGCACCGAAGAATCTGAATCAATATTCAGAACCAGCCCGGTAGGATCGCGGGTCTCGTTCAGAATCTGTCCGTGGGTGCGACCGGTAAACAGCGGGTTGGTGCTGTCCGAGGGAGAATCATTAATTATCTCCGCCTGGCGCCCGGTCACGTCAAAGCTGCCCAGTTCGCCTTTCACGTTGACCGTGATGGCGTCGCTGGCATCCCAGCGCAATTTCAGGCGATAGGTCGCCTCGTCGAAAGCGGGCTCATCGCGATCAAGCGTCAGGTTCTCCATAAAACCGCCATAGTTGCGCAAACGAGCGGAGAAACGGTAGCCGAGCGTATCACTGATCGGGCCGGACAGAATCAGGTCGAGAACTTCTTCCTCAAAACGCGGCTCGTAGGTCGCCGATACCGCACCCTCAAACTCTTCACTCGGCCGCGACGTGACAATACTGATGGCACCGGCAATGCTGTTTTTGCCGTAAAGAATATTCTGCGGGCCACGCAGTACCTCAACCCGCTCCAAATCCAGAAATGGCGCCCGTGCCAGCTGGGCACGACCGTAGTAAATCCCGTCCACGTACATCCCGACGGATTGCTCAAAGCCCTGGTTGATACCCGAGCCGATTCCGCGGATATAAATGGAGGTGCCAATACCGTTTTCGGTCATGGTCAGATTGGGAATATAGGCCTGCAGATCTTCAATTTTATTCAGGCCCGCCGACAGGAGTTTTTCGCCAGAAATGGCGCTGACCGACACGGGTACGTCCTGCAACGATTGTTCACGCAGCTGGGCCGTGACAATCACTTCCTCCAGCACTGCCCGCCGCTCCTGAGCAAGGGTCGCTGCTGCCACAGGCATCAGCAACGCTGCCCAAAGCCAATTCTTCATGCCGTCTCTCCGTAGCTTTTGATTATTGTCTGGAGTTTGTTGACAGGGTGAAACAATAATAGGGTTCGCGCGTCTTTACCAGCGATAGCTCAACTGCAGCGCAAGCGTGCGCGGTGGATTGACAAACCCGTGATGGGTCGCGGCCTCGGTAATGGTGTAGGCCGTTGGCGCATCCACCCCGTACACAATGATCAGCTCATCAGTCAGATTCTTGCCCAGCAAGGCCACTTCCCAATCGCCGGCAATATCAGCCAGCGACAAACGTGCGTTGTAGACCACGTAACCGTCTTGCTTGATGCGATCATCCAGGTTAGGCGATGGATGATATTCATCGGTAAAGATAGCGTCGATATTGGCGCGCAACATCAGGCTGTCGAGGATGGGGCGCTCGTAGGCCAGCAACAAGTTGCCAGAATAATCCGCCACATATTGATTGGTTTTGCCGCTGTAATCACAGTTTATGCCATTGGGGCTGTTGGGCGTCTGCCCCTGTATACAGGTACCCGCAAGGTGGTCGACAAATTCAAAATCCAGGAAAGCCAGTCCGGCCATCAACATCAGGTTTTCCGTAAGACCAACCCGGCCGTCCAGTTCGAGACCCTGAGAAATTGCGCTCGCGGCGTTGCCCACATTGAAGCCCAGAGTGCCATCAAAAACACTGACCTGAAGATCGTCGAATTCGGTTCGGAACAAGGCTGCATTCAATTCCGCAACGCCGCCAAACAGGGTTGATTTAACACCCAGCTCGTAGCTGGTCGCCTCTTCCTCTTCGTACTCGAAGGTACCAATCAACACCACCTGATTAGGCACTGCGGCATTGGGATTGCGGGGCGTGGGTTCCGCGCTCGGCGAGGCGTTGGAACGGGCATCAAAACCGCCGGATTTAAACCCTCGGCTAGCCGTGAAGTAGGCCATGGCGTCTTCTGAGAAGTCCCATTGCACGTTCAGCAATGGCGCAAACTGGGTTTCCACGCGTTTGCCTTCCAGATCGTGACGCTCGGCCGCAAAGCTGACTGCAGCGGCGGTATCAGACTCGCCAATGGGACGGATACTGAAGTCCGGGAAGGCGAATTCCAGCTTGCGGCTCCCCTCTTTCTTTTCCCAAGTAAAGCGGCCACCAAAGGTCAAACGCACATGGTCAATAACGCTCCAGGTCGCCTGGGTGAAGACCGAAGCCATGGTCGAGTCACTGTTAAAATCGCGCGGTGAGCGGTAATTGCGAATGGCATTGCCGGCGTCGCCAATGCCGGCCACTTCTTCCGGCCCGCCCACCTGACCGGGATCTAAATCACCGCGGGCGCCGTTTTCTGTGGCATCCGCCGCGTTAACCAGGTCGGGAATAATGTCGGAATCGACACGAATAGAATCGTAGAAATACAACTCACTGTAGTGGAGGTAGGCGCCAGCGATAAATTCCCAGGACTCGCCAACCGGAGAAATCCAGCGAAACTCCTGACTGAACTGCTTATAGTCTTCAATCAGATCCAGCTGGAATAGCTCACCCCCGGTGAAATCGCAGTCGCAGTCCTCTTCATAGTCATAGGCCATATAGCCGGTGATAAAGGAATACTGGTGTCCGTCGCGATACCAGTCGACATTCAGCGTTATATTCTCGGTGCTGTTATCGCTGGTATCTCCGTTGGAGTGCCGCTTGTAATCGGCTTCGTTGTTGAGCACGCCGGGGTGGGAGTCAATATTGACAACTACCGGCGCTGCCGCCGTGGGAAACTGAGTCTGGTCGAGTATTTCGGCGTACGTGCGCCCGGTAAAAAAAGGCACCGTTGCGGATACTGAAGGTGAATCATAGATAATTTCCGAATGGCGCCCTATCACGTCAAAACTGCCGTGCTCCAGTTTTAACGAGGCCACCACATCGTCACTGGCATCCCACAACAATTTAAACCGGTAGGTTCGCTCTTCACGGTTGGGCTCATCGCGGCCCTGCACCAGGTTTTCGATATGACCATCGTAATCGCGGATCCGGGTGGCAAAGCGATAGGCTAAGGTATCGGAAATCGGTCCGGACAGAACACCATCGAATATCCGCTCACCGACCTGCCCTTCCCAGGTCGCCTGTACATAGCCCTCAAACTCCTGAGTGGGCTGGGCTGTCGAAATATTGATCGCACCGGCGATGCTGTTTTTACCCAACAGGATGTTCTGCGGCCCCCGCAGCACTTCGACCCGGGAAAGATCCAGAAAGGGAGCCCGCGCCAGCTGGGCCCGGCCATAGGAAATGCCATCGACGTACATGCCCACCGACTGTTCAAAGCCCTGGTTTTCGCCCGAGCCAATGCCGCGAATGTAGATATCGGTGCCGATGCCAGATTCAGACATGGTGAAATTGGGTACGTAGGCCTGCAGGTCTTCAATGCGCGACAGCCCCGCCTCCATCATCTTGTCACCGCTGATGGCGCTGACAGACACAGGCACATCCTGCAGACTCTGCTCGCGAAGCTGGGCTGTAACCACCACTTCTTCGAGCACTGCCGCCGCATTCGCCGTCATAACCGGCGCCAGTGCGCCCACAAAAACGAGAAGTTTTGATCTGAATGGCGCAATCGCCAAACAACAGGCTGGCGTAAAACGGCGCAGTTTCCGCATGCTGAATCCTTATTATTATCGACTGCGATCATTCCCAGTCGGAATCACTGTAACCGCCCATGTGGACGCCGAAAACATCGAAATAATGCGTTTTTTCTTGAGCAAGTTCAAGCATTAACGGTCGGAATGGCAGACCGATCAGAAAATCCCCATCCCCAGACCCGCGGCAAAGCTGAGCCCCAGCTCGCTGGCATTTTCTATATCCTGGGCCTGAGGCTCACCCCGCACTATCAAAGGTTCGGCTACAGCTTTCAGGGGATACCCTTTGACGATGCGCTCGAGCTGCCTGACAGCACCGGTTCCGTCATTGCCGCAGCTTACGATAAGCATGTAGGGGCGCGCCAGACTGCCGGGCTCGCAGGGGTAGTAAGTGCGATCGAAAAAATCCTTCATTCCGCCGGACAGATAGCCGAAATTTTCGGGTGTCACAAACAGCACACCATCACACCCCTGCAAGTCCGCGGCGCCCGCCTCCATTGCCCGCAGCACCCTGACACGGACCCCGTCCTCAGCGACCGACCCGGCAAAGGCGGCCTCAGCCAACCTTTGGGAACTGCCTGACTGGGTGTGGTAAACGATAAGCAATTCTTTCAACCTAACTCTCCAGACATCGTCCGAGCCTGCTTTCACTGCGGGCAGGTTGGCTCGTATACTCCGTCAACCCACAAAACACATCAACTCCACGCAAGCCAAAGGTAATCCGATGTCTTCGAGCTCCAATCCACAACATAACAAAACCCGGCTACTGGCCTTCCAGGAAACATTGGCCAAACGCCTGCGTGGCGAGGACGCTGACATCCGTGCTTTCTTCCATCAAGACATCGCCTGGCATTTCCCGAAATCAACAGCAGAAGCTGCCAGCGGCAGCGACCACTACGGTATTGACGCGGTTATGGCAATGTTCGGCGATGATGTCGGGCAGTTCTACCAGCAAGACAGCATGACCTTTCACTACCATTCAATGACCGCAGAAGAAGACCGGGTTCACCTCCACTTCAGCCTCGAAGCCAAAACTGCCACTGGCGAGGATTACTACAATGACTACCAAAGCCTGTTTCGATTCGCCGACGGCAAGATTATCGAAGTCTGGGAATACTTCGACACGGCTTACCTGTTCAGCTTTTTTAGCGGCTGAGGGTTTTAGTCACCGATTCGCTGTCCAGCAGCGCTGACCACGCCATTGGCGATCAACTCCCGCTGATCGGCGTCACCGATACCCAGTTCGGTCAATATTTCATGGCTGTTGTGACCCAGTGCCACCGCATCGCCCGGCGAACCGCCGTCGGTGCGGCTGAACCGCGGTGCCGTGCGCGGTTGCCAAACACCATCGCGCTCGACAATGGAGTTGCGGGCCTTATGGTGAGGGTGATCCTTGAGCTCATTGGGCGCCAGCACCGGGGTTACGCAGGCATCTGTATCGGCAAACAGCTGCGTCCACTCGTCCCGGGTTCGACTTGCGAACACCTCCGCAAAGCGCTCCTTCATTGCCGGCCACTGCTCCATGTCATATTGATTCGGCAGCGAATCTGCAAGCCCCAGCCGCTCCACCAACACCTGATAGAACTGGGATTCCAGCGCACCGACGGCAACATATTTTCCGTCGGCCGTTTCATACACTTCGTAAAACGGCGCGCCACCATCAATCATATTGGTACCGCGTTTGCCCCAGTAGCCGGTCTGGAAGGCTGAAAAAAGACTCGTCATCAACAGGGAGGCGCCATCCACCATGGCCGCATCGACCACCTGCCCCTCCCCCGAGTTTTTCGCCTCAAGCAGGGCACACACCATCCCGAAGGCCAGCAACATACCGCCACCGCCAAAATCACCGACGAGGTTAAGCGGTATAGACGGCTTTTCGCCAGCTCGCCCCATCGGCTCAAGGGCGCCCGCTAGCGCGATGTAATTGATATCGTGACCGGCGCGATTCGCCAACGGCCCCTCCTGCCCCCAGCCGGTCATACGGCCATAAACCAGACGCTGATTGAGGGCCAGACAGTCATCGGGGCCGAGCCCGTACTTTTCAAGAACGCCGGGGCGAAAGCCTTCCAAAAAACCATCGGCGCTGCGCACCAATTTTTCGACCAGCTCCACCGCACCGTTTTTCTTCAAATCAATACAGATGCTGCGCTTGCCGCGATTGAGAAAATCCAGCTCCGTCTGGTTGGCGAACATGGAGACCTCTGGGCGATCAACGCGAATCACGTCGGCCCCCATGTCCGCCAACAGCATGGCCGCAAAAGGGCCGGGGCCGATCCCTGCAATTTCAATGATGCGGATACCTTTGAGAGGTCCCATCGACGAGGCTCCTGTTACCAGATATGTACCGTGAGCAAGGAAGACCACCTTACCTGACGGAAATGTTATTCAAATAATGGCCGTGCTAGTGTCACGCACAGTAAGTGTGAGTCACCAGTATAGTGTTATTAAAAAAGCATACGGAATAAAAACGATGAGCGAAATAAACCGTCAATGGATTTTTACCGAGCGCCCCAAAGGCTATGTCGACAGCAATACCTTCAGCTATCGCGAAGTTCCCTTGCCCGCACCCGATCTCGCCGCCGGCGACGTACTGGTGAAAACCCTCTACCTGAGCTTTGACCCCGCCATGCGTGGCTGGATGGACGACAAACCCAGCTATCTACCACCCGTAGAGCTGGGCACGCCCATGCGGGCCTCCGGCATAGGACAGGTTGTCGCATCCGAGCGAGAGGATCTACCCGTGGGCACGCTGGTCATGGGCCTTCTCAACTGGCAGGACTATGCGGTATTCGACAGCGACAACGCGGGCAGCCTGAATGCCCTGCCCGCAGGCACACCGCCTGATATGGCGCTGTCGGCCTTTGGCGGCACCAGCATGACGGCTTACTTCGGGCTGCTCGATGTGGGCCAACCCAGGGCCGGCGACACCGTACTGGTCTCCGGTGCTGCCGGTGCTACAGGCTCGGTCGTCTGCCAGCTTGCCAAACTCAAAGGCTGCCGGGTTATAGGCATTGCCGGCGGTCAGGAAAAATGTGATTGGCTTAAAGCCGAGTGCGGTGTCGATGAGGTGATCGACTATCGCAACGAAGACGTGAATGAACGACTGGCCGCCATTGCCCCCATGAGCATCGACCTGTTCTTTGACAACGTCGGTGGCGACATCCTGGAAGCCGCCATCGAGCAGATGGCCGATCACGGCAGCATTGTGCTGTGCGGAGCCATTGCCGGCTATAACGCCAGTGAGCCAAACCCGGGGCCGCGCAATATGATGAACCTGATCGCCCGACGTATTCGCATGCAGGGTTTTATCATGCTCGACTATTTACACCGTATCGAGGAATTTCAGACCGAGTTCGGCACCTGGGTTCTGGAGGGCAAGATCAAAACCCGGGAGGATATTCAGGAAGGCTTTGAGAATATCCCCGCCACCCTCAATCGCCTGTTTGAAGGCCGCAACCAGGGCAAGCAACTGCTTAAACTCGCCGACCCGGTTTGACAAGGCCGGCGCTGCCCTCTAGCGTGTTCGCTT
>JBFHCW010000022.1:0-16998 GCA_041585035.1 Litorivivens sp. | reverse complement strand
GCTCCAACCGATCCCCTGTGCGCTTCGCATCCTGCGGCGCGAGCGGAAACTCGCCCTATCGGGCTCAGACACCCGCTCGCTTGTTTCCGCCGAATGCTGCAGTGCTCGGCTGCTCCAAGGGGGGGGGGTAACCGCGGAGCTTTGTAGGTAGAGAAATCTGGAGCTGACAGCTACCAACCAATCTTCCCGGTCACCACATCCTTCCACATCACAAAATCCCCCCACAAACTGTACAGCGGATTCTTAAAGGTGGCGGGTTTGTTTTTCTCAAAAAAGAAATGCCCCACCCAGGCAAAACCATAGCCTACCAACGGCAACGCCCACAGAAACGCCCACTGTTGCGTAAGCACGGTGTAGGCCACCAGGGCAATTACCAGCGTGGTGCCAATCACATGCAGACGGCGGCAGGTTCTGTCGTCATGCTCGCTCAGGTAGTAGGGGTAAAATTCGCGAAAGGAGGTGAAGCCCCCTTCGGGAATGGTCAGTGTCTGTTTGTCCATCATCCTGCCTCCTTATAAATCGTAACCGGGGTTCTGTCGGTCGAGCTTGCGCAGCAGACCCGGCCAGGCGAGGCCGCCGAACATGCCCTTGGTGACAACCTGGGCCGCTTCGCGCACACCGTCGAGGATCTCCTGCTGAACGGGGATCAGCTCACGGTTGCCAGCCAGCGCGCGCACCTGAATCATGCAGGCGGCTTCGAAAATATACATGGCGAGAAAGGCATCAGCGGGGGTCTGGCCAACGGTGAGCAGACCGTGATTGCGCAGCATCAGAAAGACATTCTCGCCGAGGTCGGCGACTAGCCGAGGCTTTTCGTCTTCGTTCAGGGCGATGCCTTCGTAGTCGTGGTAGCCGAGGTTGGAGAGCACCAGGGTGGCCTGCTGTGAAATCGGCAGCAGCCCTTCTTTTTGCGTTGAGACCGCCACTCCGTTCAGGGAGTGGGTATGCATCACGCAGTGGGCATCGTCGCGGGCAGCGTGAATTGCGCTGTGAATGGTGAAGCCTGCCGGGTTCACATCGTAAGGGGAGTCCTGAATTTTGTTGCCGTCGGCATCGATCTTGACCAGTGAGGAAGCGGTGACTTCCTCAAACATCATGCCGTAGGGATTGATCAGGAAGTGGTGGTCGCTGTTGGGGACGCGGGCTGAAATATGGGTAAACACCAGATCGTCCCAACCGTACAGGGCAACCAGTCGGTAGGCTGCCGCAAGATTAACCCGGGCCTCCCATTCTTCTGCTGAGACTTGTCCTTTCAGGCTGTCCTCGGCTTTACTCGCTGTCAGGCTCATGGCACCCTCCATTGGGTTTACAGACTTTGTAACAATACTGCTCTGCTTCCGATAATAAAACTGTCAATGAATTGACAATTGGACCCCTAAATTGAGTCATACACCGTCTATTCGCGAGACTCTGGCGACCAATGCCTGGTTTGCCCAGCTGCCCGATGATGTGCTGGACAAGCTTGCGCGCTGTGCGCAGCGGCGGCGCCTGCAGGATGGCGAGCTGCTCTACGCCAGGGGTGATCAGCCAACCGGCTTGTTCGGGGTCGTCCGTGGACGGGTACGTATCGGCACAACGTCCATTGACGGCAAAGCCCTGACCGCTACCCTCTTCGAAGCCGGGGACTGGTTGGGTGAAATTTCCATCTTTGACGGCTTGCCGAGGGTGACCGATGCCCAGGCCAGCGGTGAACTTGAAGTACTGGTGATTCCCCGTCAGGCGATTACCGATCTGCTCAAGGAGCAGCCGGAACTGTATGCACCTTTTGTGCAGATTCTGTGCCGCAAACTGCGCATGGCGATGGAGGGCATGAGCGACTTGATGTTGCTGCCTCTGTCACAGCGCCTGGCCAAACGGCTGTTGAGCCTGTCGCAGGATTACGGTCAGCCCCACCCGGAAGGGCTGCTGATCGACCTTCATTTGCCGCAGGATGAATTGGGACGAATGCTGGGCGCCTCGCGTCAGAGTGTGAGCAAGGAATTGAAAGTGCTGGAGAAGCGGGGCTGGGTAAAACTGGCCTACGGCAAGATTATCATCAGTGATTCTGATGCCCTCGAAACACACGTCAACGCCAGCTTTGGTAATAGTTCGAAATGACTTTACGACCAAAAGGGTTGTCGTATAATCGATTTTGCTGACTAAGACTCAGTAGAACCTTGTAAAGCAATTTAGAACGACCTGCCTGTTAGTGCCAGCTGACAGCTGTGAGCAACGCACTAGATCTTCATCTTGTTTTTCCAAGTTAATTCTGCGCCTTACCGTCAACACCCCAAGCTGCAATATGCAGTTGTTCAGTAATATTTCGGTGAACAAGCCGAGGAGAAAGTGCAATGTCAAAAACTACTGGCCAGGTAAAATGGTTTAATGAAACTAAAGGCTTCGGCTTTTTGGAACAGGACGGCGGAAAGGACGTGTTCGTTCATTTCAGTGCCATTCAAGGTTCAGGTTTCAAAACTCTGGCAGAAGGCCAGCGTGTAGAGTTTGAAGTTGTTCAGGGCGACAAAGGCCCGCAGGCAGCCAACGTAAACCTTATCTAAGGTAACTGTTGGACGAAAAAGGCGCTCCTAGGAGCGCCTTTTTTGGTTGTGCTGTCTGGCCTCGGAATTCCCGTAGGAGCGATCCGTTGCAGCAGTGCCGACTGTTCCGTGCTCGGCACTGCTGCCGAAGGCTAGAAGTTGCGTCTTGCGGTCACGCCAAAGGTGCGGGGTTCTCCGATAAAATCGCCAATGCGGCCATTGCCACCGCGCCCCTGAATCGGTGGCGGGTCAAACTGGATCGGCGCATATTCGGTATCGGTCAGGTTTCTGGCCCAGGCCTCGACGACCCAGTTTTTGCCGAGATCTCCGACACTCAGCCTGCCGTTAACAACGGTATAGGCTCCCTCTTTAAAGTCTTTGTCGAGGGATGAGTTTGAGTGGTAATCCCCGGTATAGCGGGCATCGAGATGGGCGATAAAAGCGAGCTTGTCGGTCAGCGGCGCGGAATAGGTAACACCTGCCGTGGCAGCCCATTCCTTGCTGAGCTGCGCGCCGGCGCGGAGATTGCCGTCGGTGGTGGGCGCGACCTGATCGATGTTGGAGTCATCCGGATAGCGGTTGTTGGTATAGACCACGGCGCCGGTCACGGTCAGGCCTTCGGTTGCGCGCCAGAGACTTTCGATTTCAACCCCTTCGGAATCAATTTCATCGATGCTGAAGGTTTTCAGCGTGATACCGTCGAACTGTCCCAGCTGATAATCCTCAAAACGCGAGTAGAACAGTGTCGTGTTAAGCGACAGGGTTCGATCAAGCAGGTAGGTTTTCATGCCCACTTCAAAGGTATCGGCTTTTTCTGCATCAAAACCCAGAGAATCGCCTGAGCTGTTGAGCGGCAGCAGGCTCAAACGGGTCTGATTGAAACCGCCGCCTTTAAAGCCGCGGGCCACATTGGCGAAGTACAGGGTGCCGTCTTCGGCGGTGTAGGCGAGCTTGACGGTGCCGGTCAGTTCAGTGTCCTTGCGGTCTGACTCATAGCGGCCTTGCGAGATGAGCGGGCCAGTGATCGCAGCAATACCGCATACAATATCACGGGCGCCATTGTAGAAAGCCTGAGTAGGTGCGGGCTGATTGGTCGCCGCTGCAGTTGCGGCGTTCGCTGCCGCGGCCTCGCAAGGGTTGCCGCCACCGCCGCCAGGGCCGGTTCCGATGGGGCTAAAACCATTCACGCTGTTGATCGTGATGTCTTTTTCTTCACGGGTATGGCGCGCGCCCACGGTCAGTACCAGGTTGTCTGTCAGGTCGAAATCTTCCTGGGTAAAGATCGCAATGCTTTCACTGTTCTGTTCGCTCTCATCGCCGATGCCTTCACCGCCGATAAACTGTGCCTGCGCACCGCTGCCACTGGGCACGGCGCCGGCCGGGTACGTGGTGGCGGTCTGATAGGCATTGGGTACAGTGGGAATGGCGCCATTGACATAGCGCTGCGCGTAGCTGTTCATGTCGTCACCGTAGCGCGGCGCGAATTCGCCACTCAGCACCTCATCGGCAAAGAACACACCGACCAGCCAGCTGCCGCCGTCCCAGGCGCCCTGCCAGCGCAACTCCTGGGTAAAGGTTTCAAATTTTTGCGACCGGGGGCTGCCTTCCTCGTAAAACAACAGATCAGCGCCGCTGAAATCGGTGTCGCCTTCAAGAACCACTTCCCACTCCCGGAAAGCCGTTATGGACGTAAGCTGGGAGTCCTCGAGATCCCAGTTGACCTCTGCTGAAAAACCGGCCTGCTCGGTGCCTTCTGTCTGTTGCCGTCCGGATGTCGTTGCAATTCGCAGATCGTAGGGATCATCATCTGCGTCCAGCCCGGCATCGCCGCGGCTGTTCGGCAAGGTTGTTACGTCTTCGAGCGGGTTGCCTTTTTGCGAGCTCGGAGAGCCGCAGCACAATTCCTCGCGATCGCTGTAATCGAGTATGAATCGGGCAGTGACGGCGTCGCTGGCATGCCAGAGCAATTGACCGCGCATCATGTAGCGATCCCGGTCATTGTAGGTGTCGCTGCTGTTGATATCTTCCAGGAAGCCATCTCTCTGGGTTGCCACCAGCTCGACCCGACCGGCCAGCGTATTATCGATCAGCGGTGCAGACACGGCACCGCCAAATTGTCGCAGGTCGTAGTTGCCTAAGGTCAGCTCGGCATAGCCTTCCATTTCTTCCATGTTCGGCTTTTTGGTAATGACATGGATCAGGCCGGCGGAGGTGTTTCGGCCGAACAGGGAGCCCTGCGGCCCGCGAAGCACTTCCACCCGCTCGACCTCGCCCAGTTCGTCAATGGCCACGCCGGAACGGTTCCGGTAGACCCCATCGATAAAGACCCCGACCGAGGATTCCAGGCCCGGGTCTGTCCCCAGCGTGCCGATCCCGCGAATGCTGAGATTGCCGCTGGCGGAACTCTCGGTACTGCCGTAGCTGATAAACGGTGAGATCGCGGTCAGCTCACTGACATCACGAATGCCAGATTGCTCCATCTGGGAGCTGGTATAGGCCGATACGGCCACTGGAATGGAGTTGATCGCTTGCTCCCGCTTGGTTGCAGTGACAATGACCTCTTCGAGCATCCGGTCTGCGCTAACGCAAAGTGGATAAAGCAGACTGGCGATGGCAATCCCGCCAGATCCGAGTCGGGTGGGCTGTTTCATGCATGAATCCTCGGTGCTTAAAATGGGTGCACAGTAGTTAAAATGTAGTCGCTATTACACACACCGATATAAGGGATTACCGAGGGGGGCTGGGGCTCCCAGAAAGGGAGCCGGAACGCTGTTAAGCGGGACGAAGTTCGTTCAAGGCGACAACGTTATCGCGCAGGATGAGTTTCTTTTTCGCATCATCAAACTTCGACAGTTCGGGGACGTAGTCCAGTGGTGTCGGCATCCCTTCAATATGCGGCCAGTCAGAGCCAAAGATCACACGGTCTGCGCCCATGATTTCTTCTACTTCGTAAACATCGTCTTCCCAGAAGGGGTTGATCCACACGTGGCGCTTGAACAGCTCCACCGGGTCTTCCTTGTAGTAGCCCATCGTGGCCATGCGGTCGCGGGACTGCTTCAGCTTGCGCACCAGGTCGGGCAGGAATTCGGCACCGTTTTCAATGGAGGCGATGCGCAGGTTGGGGAAGCGTTCGAACAGCTTTTCGTAGCACAGGGTAACCAGGAAATCGTAGGCGGCTCGCTCGATGTTGAAATGCTTGATGTTCGGTGCCCACGAGCTGAAGGCGTTCGAGCCGCCCGTGCTGAAACCGTCATCCACGTAACCGTGGGTCGTGTAGCCGGAATCCGAGGCGTGAATAACCACGGTGATGCCCGCTTCGTTGGCGCGTGCCCAGAAGGGGTCAAATTTCGGGTGAGAAGGTGACAGCGGGCCGTCAGCGGTCCAGACAGCAGACGGGCGCATGCACACGGTTCGCGCCCCTTGCTTGATCGCCCACTCCAGTTCCTCGCAGGCGAAGTTGACATCGGCCAGCGTGATGTAAGGTGAACCGAAAATGCGGTTCTGGTAGTTGCAACCCCAGTCTTCGTCGAGCCATCGGTTAAAGGCGCGAAACTGGGTTTTGACTGCGTCGATGTCGTGCTTGAGCAGCTCTTCGTAGAGAACACCAAGGGTCGGGAACAGCCACATGGCATCCAGACCCTGTTCATCCAGGGTTTTGATCCGTGCGTCGCGGTTGATGTAGCAGTCGGGCAGGGGCTCCGGATCGCTCAGCAGTTCTTCGGGCTTAAGTTTGTTGGGGTTGCCCCGCAGGAAGTCGGAGATGGAACCCGGCTTGGCGATGGGATCCCAGGTCGGATTGGTGACCGCATAGGATACCTTGCCGCCGACGATATGGCGCTTGCGGCCTTCGATCTCGGCCCATTGCACGCAGCGAGCGCGCATGTTTTTGGGTACGTGGCGGGTAAAGGCGTCTTCGGCCTCGTAGTAATGATTGTCGCAATCAAAGGGTTTGTAGCCCAGCTCATCACTCATGATTGGCTCCTGAAAGAAAATAACGAATGATCCTAGAATACGCCCGCTGAGACGCTGTTGCGATGGGCACAGCGGCCACATTTGCATGGCAAAAATGTGCGCAGGCGCAGGCCGTGGGGAATGCTGTAGAATAGCCGGTTGATTTGACGGCAGGGTCGCGCAAGCGCCGTGTCACTGGGGAAAGACATAGAGACGTATGGATAATTTTGCCGATATCAGGCCCTACCGCGACGATGAAGTCGCGCCGGTATTGGGTAAGCTGATCAATGACCGGGAACTGCTGGATACCATGGCCGGGCTTCGTCTGCCTCGCCTGCAGCGCTGGTTCCCGAAACTGGTGCGGCCATTGGTACGACATGCACTGAAACGCCAGCTAAAAGGCGTGGCAACCGTGCGCCAGTTTCAGCAGATCGTAAAGCTATACATGGACGAGATGATAGAGACGACCACCGCCCGGTTTACGGTTTCCGGTCTGGAAAATCTCTCGCTGGAGCGACCCTGGCTGCTGATCAGTAACCACCGGGATATTGCCCTTGATCCGGCCTTTGTGAACTATGCGCTCTACCATAATGGCGGGGATACCGTGCGCATCGCCATTGGTGACAATCTGCTCAGCAAGCCGTTTGCCGCCGACCTGATGCGTCTCAATAAAAGCTTTATCGTCAAGCGTTCCGCCAAAGGCCCCCGGCAGATGCTGGCGGCCTACAAGACGCTGTCCAGCTATATTCGGCATTCGCTTACTGAAGAACAGGCCACCATCTGGTTGGCCCAGCGCGAAGGGCGAGCCAAAGATGGTATTGATGTGACCGAGCCGGCGATTATCAAAATGCTGTGCATGAGTCAGAAAAAGTCCGAAGAGTCATTCAGCGATTTCATCAAATCCCTGGGTATTGTGCCGGTGGCCATTTCCTATGAGTGGGACCCCTGCGACGCGGCCAAGGCCCGCGAACTGGCCTTGCTTGAGCAGGATGGCGCCTATCAAAAGGCCGAGTTCGAAGACCTGCAGAGTATTGCCATGGGTATTCGCGGCCAGAAAGGGCGGGTGCACGTCCACTTCGGCGAGCCGCTGCAGCAGGATTTTGCTACACCCCATGAAGTGGCAGAGGCGATAGACCGGCAGATTGTTCAGGAATACCGGCTTCAGCCCAGTAATATTTGGGCTTATGAGCAGCAGACCGGCCGCGACGACTGGCAGCAGCTGCCGGACGATGTGCTGACCGAGCTGGGACCGATGAACCGTGACTCCAGGGCGGCCTTTCAAGCGCGTCTGGCGGCCATTCCCGAGGCTCACCGGCCCAAGGCGCTCGCCATTTACGCCAATCCGGTCGTTGCGAAGCTGTCCCAGCAGACAGCGGAGACCGTCTGAGCGTGGTGGACGACAGTCTCAAACAGGAGATTCAGGCGGCGTATACCGGCTTTCTGAATGCCAAAAATCTTAAGGCGCGCTACGGCCAGCGCCTGATGATTGCCCATATTGCCCGCACCCTGTCGGCCATTCCCACCGATGAGGCGGGCCAGCGCAAGGGTGGCAAGCCGCTGGCGGTGGTGGAGGCGGGCACCGGGACAGGGAAAACCCTGGCCTATCTGATTGCGGCCCTGCCGATTGCGCGGTCGCGGCGTAAAACCCTGGTCGTGTCCACGGCTACCGTGGCGCTGCAGGAGCAGATACTGCTGCGCGACATCCCCGATATTATTGAACACTCCGGCCTGGATTTTGACTTTGCCCTCGCTAAGGGGCGGCAGCGTTACCTTTGCCACGCCAGACTGGATCAGCAGCTCTCGGGCGGTGGCTCGCAGAACCAGCTGTTGTACCCGGACGAAGTTGCCGCCCAACCCGAGGCCCAGCAGGTCAAACTGTTTCACAGTATGGCGGATGCGCTGGCACGTAATACCTGGGACGGCGATCGCGATCAGTGGCCGGATGCCGTCGACGACGAGGCCTGGCAGCGGGTAACCACGGAGCCGGCTCAGTGCACCGGGCGACGCTGCAGCTTTATCCGGGAATGCGCGTTTTTCCGGGCCCGCGAGAACCTGCTCGATGTCGACGTGATTGTGGCCAACCATGATCTGGTGCTGGCTGACCTGGCGCTGGGCGGGGGCGCAATTCTGCCGCCGCCAGAAGACGTTATTTATGTGTTCGATGAGGCCCACCACCTGCCGGATAAAGTGATCAATCACTTCAGTTTTCAGGTGCGGTTTTTTGCAACCGAACGCTGGCTGGAGCAAACCCTGAGGGCCGTGCGCGGTATGGCCGAGCAATTGCCGCAGGGTGAACAGCGCGCCTTGATCGATGGTCTGGCCGGGCAGATGTCGGCGTTGCTGGAACTGCAGCGTGAAGCCTCGCCCTTGATAAGTTCCATTGTGAACGAGGGGCTGGAGGCGCGCGGGGGCGGCGACGTGCTGCGTTTTGAGCACGGCATTGTGCCGGACCTACTGCGCCGTCAAGCCGCTGAGCTGATGCAGGCCTGCAGCGGTGTATTGGCTGAGGCCGACGACGTACAGGAGGCTTTTGAAGAGGCCCTCGACAAACGCAGCAAGCAGATTGATCGGGAACTACTGGAGCAATGGCTGGCTGCCGTCGCCACTATTCAGCGCCGGGTCGAACAACAGATGGGCCTGTGGTGCAATTATCAGAGTGCCGGTGAGGCGGAAAACCCGCCACTGGCGCGCTGGGTGAAGTTGGTGGAAGGGCTCAGCGCGGCAGGCGATATGGATCTCTGCTGCAGCCCCATTCTGGCGGCCAATACCCTGATCAGTACCCTCTGGAAACGCTGCTACGGTGCGGTGCTCACCTCGGCGACCTTGACCGCACTGGGTGAGTTTGAGCGTCTCTCAATGCGCGCCGGGCTGACGGATCTGAGTGAATGCGCGGTGGTGCCGAGCCCCTTTATTCATCAGGAAAAGGCCGAACTGCGGGTACCGGCTATGCCCTGCGATGCCGGAGATGCGCTGGCGCACACCGAAGCCCTGATCGACATGATGCCCGAGCTGTTGCGGCAAGAACGGGGAACGCTGGCCCTGTTTGCTTCCTGGCGGCAGATGCTGGCGGTCTACGACGGTCTGGATGCAGATCTTCAGGCCCAGATTCTCAAGCAGGGCGAGCACTCCAAGCACGAAATGATCAAACAGCACTGCGAGCGTATCGATCGAGGGGAATACAGCACCCTGTTCGGACTGGCGAGCTTTGCCGAAGGGGTGGATTTGCCCGGTGATTATTGCCGCCACGTGATTATCGCCAAGCTGCCTTTTGCGCCGCCGGATGATCCGGTGGAGCAGGCGCTGGCGGAGTGGATCGAAAAGAACAAAGGCAATGCGTTTATGGAGATTTCCGTGCCGGACGCCGCGCTGAAGCTGGTGCAGGCCAGTGGCCGCCTGCTGCGCAAAGAAAGCGACAGTGGCCATATTACCCTGCTGGATCGACGGGTGTTGACCCGCCGCTATGGGCAGAAAATGCTCGATTCACTGCCGCCCTTCAGGCGGGTGTTCGAAACGTGAGCCGCTATGCGGAAATCGGTGCTCTGCTGATCGACTTGGAGGCCGTTATGCGCAACAGCGGCTTGTGGGCCAGCGAGGAGCCAACGCCAGAAGCCCTGGCCAGCACGCAGCCCTTCTGCGTGGATACCCTGGCGCTCGAGGCGTGGTTGCAGTTCGTTTTTATACCGCGCATACGGGCGAGCGTTGAGGGGCAGGCGGCCATGCCTGCCCAGTGCGAGATCAAGCCGGTGGTGGAAGAGGCGATGGCAAATCCGGGAGCGGCGCTGGTGCGGGTTATCGGTCTGCTGGATGAGGCGATAACCCGCGCCGACTAGGGCGGTGGTGGATCAGGCGTTGTTCTTGAGCGCCATGGACATGCGCACCAGCTGTGCCAGAGATCGCGCGTTCATTTTTTCCATGACGCGGGCCCGGTGAATCTCAACCGTGCGCTGGCTGATATCCAGATCGATGGCAATAACCTTGTTGGCCTTGCCATCGACCATCATCGCCATAACTTCACTTTCGCGCGGGGTCAGCTCTTCAAAGCGCTCGCGAATTACCTGAACTTCACGCAATTCCTGGCGGTTTTCCGCGTCTTGGGCGATGGCCTTCTGGATTTTGTCGAGCAGTTCCTGTTCCCGGTAGGGCTTCTGCACAAAATCCACAGCGCCTTGTTGCATGGCTTCTACTGCCATGGGAACGTCGCCGTGGCCGGTGACAAAAATGATCGGAAGAATAGACGTCATGGCGTTCAGCTTGCGCTGCAACTCCATGCCGTTCATGCCGGGCATGCGGATATCGAGTACGATGCAGCCTGGAGATTCCGGATCGTAGGCTTCGAGAAAAGCGTCGGCGCGTTCAAAGGCTGCTACCTTGTGGCCTAGCGACTCAAGCATCAGTTTTAAGGAATCACGCACTGCTTCATCATCTTCTACAATGAAGACAGTTGCTTCGCCTGCGTCCATGGAATACCCCGCTCTATAACTCTTATATTTGGCATTGTAGTGCATAAAAATAGCAGGTAAAGCAACCGATTGCGCGTTTTTTTGTATGCTGGCGTCAAATCCGGTCCAGCGGTAGCATAGATCGTTGCCGGTAAGCATCGTCGCACGGGAGCAAGATGCGAAAGAAAAGAAGCCTGATACAAATCTACCTCGTGAGTCTGATCGCTTTGGCTGCCGTGCCGGTTGCCATTAATGGCGCTGTCTGGATTGCAACCGAGTACGAAGAATTTACGGTGCAATCTGACAATCTGCGCAAGACCTTTGTTGATTCCCGTACCGAGCTGCTTAAGCGAGAAGTCGCCAAAGCCCTGGACTATATCGACTACCGGCAGTCGCAGCTTAACCGCTCGCTATATCAGGGGCTGCGTCAGGAAGTGGCTGTGGCGCTCGCGCTTATGGCCAACATCCACAAACAATTCGCGATCACCGATTCCAGGCAGCAGATGCTGGCGCGGGTGCGCAGCTCCATAGAGCCGCTGCGGTTTCACGAGCAGAAAGGGTTCTTTTTTGCTTTGCAGGGCAATGGTCGTGCGCTGCTCTCGCCCTTGCACCCCCAATCCCGAGAGCGCCTGCGCGACAGCGTTATGCTGCGACAATTTGCAGATCAGATCAAAGCCGCCACCCAGACAAAAAAACAGGGCATTCTGGAATTTCGCTTCAGTGATCAGGGCAGCGAGCAGATCTATCGCAATATCAGTTTTGTTTACTATTACCAGCCGCTGGACCTGTATATAGGCGCCAGCGTGTATATGCGCGATGAAATCGAGCGGGTCAAGCAGGAAGTCATAGACCGGCTGGCGGCCGTTCCCTTCGATGTCGACAGCTCCGTGCTGTTTGTCACTGAATATTCGGGCAAGCAACTGGTCAATCCCTACAACCCTGACATGCTGGACAAATTACAGCCCGGTATGGATACCGTGGTTGAGGTGATGAAAGCGGAGGAAGCAAACGAGGGGCGACTGGTGGAGCTGGAATGGCAGCGCCCCGGCGGGCAGCAGCGCTCCCCGGCAGTGAGTTATGTACAGCTTTATCCGGAATGGAATTGGGTGGTAGGAGCTGGTTTCTTTCTGGATGAATATTACGCGTTAATGGAGTCCGAGCGGCAGTCGCTGCAGGAGCGAATAATACGCCATACGCTGTTTATTTCCTCAGTCGCTTTGGCATTGATGATTGTCGCCACGCTGGTGGCGCGGCGTCTGGCAAGGCTGAATGCTCAGGGTTTTCATCGTTTTCAGGAGTTCTTCGCCAAGGCCAGTGAGAGTTCTACTCGCATCGATGTGAAGGAACTGCCCTTTGCAGAGTTTGAAGAGCTGGCGCATCACGCTAACTACATGGTTCAGACGCGGACTGAAACCGAATACGCACTCAAGCTCAGTGAGCACCGCTTCCAGCTGGCGCTGCAGGCCTCGCAAAGCCATCTGTGGGATCTGGATATTGAAAACGATCGCATCGCCGTCGCTGAAGGTTTCTATCGTCAGCTGGGCTACCCGAACCCTCCGGACAGCGTCAGCCTGAAACGCTTTGGCATGATGTTTCACCCTGATGATGTCGATGTGCTGGGCAAGATAGTGGGTAGCAGCGCGTCGCCGGATGATAATTTCAGCGTTGAATTCAGGGTGCGCGACAATGCTGGTGTCTATCGCTGGATTCTAAGCCGGGGCGATATTGTTGACGTATCAGATAGTGGTGAACCGCAACGCGCTCTGGGTATCATGAGCGATATTACTGAACGAAAACGAATGGAAGAGGAGCTGGTTCAGGCCCGTATTGCTGCCGAGGATGCCAACCATGCCAAGAGTCAGTTCCTGTCCAGTGCCAGCCACGAATTGCGCACGCCGTTGAACGGCGTGCTGGGTTACGTGCAGCTGCTGCAGCGACAAAAAAAGCTGCCGCCAGAATCACAGGGCTATCTCGATGCGATCGAAAATTGCGGCCAGCATCTGCTGACCCTGATCAACGATGTGCTGGATCTGGCCAAGGTGGAAAGTGGCACGGTTAGTATCTCGATGCATACGGCAAACCTGCGCGATATCCTTTCCAGCGTCAGCGATATCCTGCGACAGCGCGCTCAAGCCAAGAATCTCGGTTACGAACATAAAGTATCCAGTATAGTCCCGGATCTGATTCGAACTGACGAGGTCAAACTTCGGCAGATCCTGGTCAACCTGCTCGGTAATGCGGTCAAGTTTACAGAGGAGGGCAAGGTCACGCTGGAGGTGGACTTTGATGAAGAGCGCAAGGTATTGCTGTTCAGTGTCATTGATACGGGCGTCGGGATTCCTGACGACAAAATTCAGGGGATATTTGAACCTTTCCGGCGCGTGAATGAACACGATGGCAAGGGTACCGGCCTGGGCTTGGCGATATGCCGGCGCTTGTGCGAAGCGATGGGCGGCCAACTAAAGGCAAGCAGTACTTTGGGCGAAGGAACGACTTTCGCTTTTGACATACCCTTGGGTCACGAAGACCTGATTCAGCACGATCGTCGCAAAGGGGGCGATCACGATGCTACCAATCAGGCGTTGCCGGATCTGAGTGAATTGCGTGTCGTGGTGGCCGACGACAATGCAGACAATCGCGCTGTGATGAAGGGTATGCTGGAATCTGCGGTTGATGCGGTGCATCTGGCGGACGACGGTTTGGGGGTCCTGAATATTCTGCGCGAGCAAGCGGTTGATCTGGTACTGCTGGATTACAAGATGCCGGGAATGGATGGTCTGGAATGCGTTCGGGAAATACGTCAGAACCCCAGCTACGAGCATATTGTCGTAATTATGGTAACGGCCAGCGCAGAACTGGATACCCAATCGAAAGCCTTTGAATACGGCTGCAACGACTATGTTTCCAAGCCGGTGCAGTACGAGAATCTGATACGCGTCATCGCCAGGCATATCGGACCGGATGTTTCTGAGGAGGCTTTGCCTGACAGTTCGAGCGCAGGTTCGGTCCGGGGGGCTTCTTTTGTCGATCAGCCAAAAAGTTCCGGCAATGGCGCGTCAGATACCGGGGCAACCTACGAGGGGCCACCCTTTCCTGAAGCGGATCGAAAGATTTTGCTGGAACTCTTGGCTCTGGGGGATATTGCCGCAATGAGCGAGTTTTGCGAATCCCGTACTTCTGGTGAGTACAGTAGCTATGCTATGTATGCACAAAGTCTTTTGCAGAACTTCGATTTTCAGGGGTTGAAGCAGCTGCTGCAGGTGGCCGATGGTTAATATGAATGAAACTGCATCGGGGCGCAGTGCCGAACAGGTTCTGCTTGTGGATGACAATCCCACCAACCTGCAGGTGCTCTATAAAACGCTGGAAAATTCCGGATATACCCTGCTGGCTGCCCGGGACGGTGAACAGGCCTTGTCCATCGCCGAGAAAGCCCTGCCATCGTTGCTCTTGCTCGACATCATGATGCCGGGTATCGACGGTTTTGAAGTGTGTCGCCGTCTGAAAGCCAAGCCTGAAACGCGCGGAATACCCGTTATTTTCCTGTCGGCGCTGACCGACACTGATGCGAAGGTTGAAGGTTTTTCCCTGGGGGCTGTGGATTATATTTCCAAGCCTTTTCAGGCAGAGGAGGTGCGCGCACGGGTGCGTACCCAGCTGCGCATACACCGGCTTGAAAAAGAGCTCGCCCGTCGCAACGCTGAACTGGAAGATGAAAACTTTCAGATTTTGGGCGCAGTTACCGAAGCTATCTTTGGTCTCGATCGGCAAGGGCGCGTCAGCAGCGTCAATCCGCAGGCCGAGCGTTTGGCCGGGCTGGCCCAGCAGCAGTGTATTGGTGAAGATCTTTTTGCCCTGTTTGATTTTCAGTCTTTACAGGCGAGGATTGAGAAAGCTCTTGCTGACGGTGAGCACTTATCGCTGGACGAGGTTAAGCTGCGCACCACCGATGGCCGGGATTTGACGGTGGCGATGTATTGCGCGACGCTGGAAGGCGAGCGGCGCGTGGTGGTTTTGCGTGATATTACCGACTGGCTGGATAATCAGCACGCACTTGAAGCGGCGCGCGAAGAGTTACATAACCAGCGCCAGCATCTTGCGCATATGGAAAGACTCAGCACCGGTGGTGAAATGGCAGCGGGTATTGCCCATGAGGTCAACCAGCCGCTGACAGCGGTCAGTAACTACGCCCGTGTCGCGCAGCGCTTTCTGGAGCAGGATAAACCCGATAAAAACAAACTGACCGAAGTGCTCGACAAGATTATTGTTCAGTCGCAACGCGCGTCTGATGTCATTCAAAGGCTGCGCAGTTATATTCGCAAGCCGACGACGGAGGGTCGGGTTCCGCTCGACCTCAACACCTTGATGCAGGAAGTGGTGATGCTGGCCGAAGTGGATTCGCGCATCAATGGTGTTGCGATCAATTTTGAGCCAACGTCCGAGTTGCCTGCGACGCTTGCCGACGATGTGCAAGTACAGCAGATCGCCCTGAACCTGATACGTAATGCGATGGAAGCCATGCGCGGGGCACCTGAGGATTTTGGCGGTGTTCTGGTGCGCACCTACAAAGAGGCTGATGATGTGGGCTTTGCTGTAGAAGACCGCGGTTGCGGTCTCAGTGCAGGGATGGAAGAAAAACTGTTTTCACCCTTTGTGACGACCAAGGAGGGCGGTATGGGCGTGGGTTTGTCGATCTGTCAGTCGATCGTGCAGGCTCACGGCGGTTCGATTGGCTACCGGCCCAATCCGAAGGGCGGAGCCATTTTTTACTGCCAGTTTCCGGTGCGCTGATTGTGGAGCTTAAGCGCTCCACTCCCAGTCGGCGAACTGCTCGCGCAGTTTCAGTTTCATAAATTTACCGGTAGAGGTTTTCGGGATTTCCTCCACGAATGCCACGTCGTTGGGAATCCACCAGTTAGCAAATTTCCCCTTCAGGTGATCTTTCAGTTGGTCGCTGCTGACCTCGGTGCCCGGTTTGCAAACCACAACCGCCAGTGGGCGCTCCATCCATTTGGGGTGGCTGACGGCGATCACCACCGCCTCGGCAACGTCCGGGTGGGCCATCAATTCATTCTCCAGATCCACTGAGCTGATCCATTCACCACCGGACTTGATCAGATCCTTGGTGCGGTCGGATATCTGCACGTAGCCCAGCGGCGTGAGTGTGGCAACGTCGCCGGTACAGAACCAGCCGTCTTCGGTAAAGCTATCAGCGGCGTCAGGGCGATTGTAGTAGCTGCCGGTGATCCAGGGCCCCCGCGCCTGCAGTTCACCGACGGTTTCACCGTCCCAGTCGGCGACAGTGCCGTCTTCACAGCGCACTCGCAGTTCGACCAGTGGCAGCGGAATACCGGCCCTGGCGCGATAACGCTGCTGCTCGCTGTCGTCGAGCTGATCGATTTCAGGTCGCAAGCTGGTGACACTGGCGATGGGCGAGGTTTCGGTCATCCCCCAAACAGTTTGCAGAGTCATGCCGAGGCTGCGGAAATTTTCGATCAGCGATGAGGGCGTAGCCGAGCCACCGACAAACAGACGCAGATTTTCCTTCAGCTGCCAGCGAGTGGGTTCTTTGGTGAGGGATTCGTAAACCCGCATCCAGATCGTCGGTACGCCGGCGGTGAAATTGACGCCGGTTGCAGCGTAGAGATCGAGCAGGCTTTCGGCGTCGAGATGGGGGCCGGGCAGAACCAGTCGCGCGCCGACCATGGCCGCGGCGTACGGCAGCCCCCAGGCTTTGGCGTGAAACATGGGAACGACCGGGCTGACGGTGTCGCGAAAGGAGAGGTTGCCTGCATCGGGCAGGGCAAAACCCATGGCGTGCAGAACCGATGAGCGGTGGCCGTAGAGCACACCCTTGGGCTTGCCGGTGGTGCCCGAGGTGTAGCACATGCCGCAGGCCCAGTTTTCGTCAATGCTGATCGGTTCGAATGCGGCGTCGCCGCTGGCCAGAAAGGTCTCGTAATCTTCGAATTCGTGCGCTTCACCGCCATAGTTGAGAACAATCACCCGCTCAAATGTGGCCTTGTCGGCGAACTGTCGGTAGAGCGGCAGCAGGATATCATCGAGAATCAGAATCCGGTCTTCGGCGTGAT
>JBFHCW010000021.1:0-17910 GCA_041585035.1 Litorivivens sp. | reverse complement strand
GGGATTGAAAATGCCGCTGTACTTTCTGATCCTGAAGCGCACCACGCTGCGGTTCCAGCGCAGCTGCTGGCGAAAGTAGCCCCACCAGTTGTCCGGCGCATCAGTCATACACATCGCCTTGGGTGCGAACCCGATCTTGCCCCCGGCGAGACAGATTTTGGTGGTCAGGTCACCGTCTTCGCCGGGACCGGCTTCCCAGCCGCCGATCTGTCTGACAATTGAGCTGCGCAGCGCGCCAAAGGCGCCGGACACAATAGACAAGGTGCCTGCGGCGGCCGAGGCCCTTCGCCCGACACCGATGCCGAACAGGTATTGAATGGCCTGGCAACGGGTCAGCAGGTTGGTGCCGGCATTGCGCACGCGCAGGTTGCCGGCAACGGCCTGAACTTCCGGGTCGAAGAACTCCACCAGCAAATGCCACACGGAGTGGCGGTCGAACGTGGAGTCGGCATCGCATATCACCATAAACTCACCGCGCGCAGCGTTAGCGGCGAAGTTCTCGGCCGAGGACTTACCGCCGCGCTGGCGATGTTCGAAATACCGCACCCAGCCACGTCGTGCGAGGCGTCGGCCAATGGCGTCCATCCCGTCAGAGGAGCCATCGTTTACCACGATGATCTCCAGGTTGGGATAGGACTGCTCTCGCAGAGACAGCACCGTAGTTTCCAGCGTTTCCGCCTCGTTAAAGCCCGGCAGCAAGATCGAAACCAGCGGCTTTTTATGGGCGAGGTACTGGCGAAAGCGCACTTTCTCCGGCGGCTCGGGTTTAAAGATCATCGCCAGCACAATGATTTCCGACAGTATGTAGCGGGGCACAGAGAGAAACACGAAAGGCCACATAATCAAGGCCAGCTCCCACAGGGTGAGTGCTTCCACCAGCGCCCAACATTCCAGCCAGAACTGGTTAAACCGGACAGAGAGTTCGTTAAGCATCGCGATCACCTTCACGCATAGCGATCAGCCTCATCGGCTACGATCGGCGCGTCGCTATCGTCGACTTCGGTTATCGACAGGTCGATACCCGCCTCGCGCAATACCGCTTTTTCCAGCTGGCGACAGGTGGGTGTCTGTCGGTCGGGCGAATCGTGCAGTACGATCATCAGCTCCTGCTTGCGACGCTCAACGCAGAGTAGCGAATCGCTGGCTAATTGCTGAATGACCATGCGCGCCGTTTGCAGCTCTTCGCTGGCATCCTCGCCCGGTGAGCGCAGCGCAGCGCTGTAGACAGTTGTCGGACTCTCATTGTCGCTGGCAACCTTGAGCACCACTTTGGCAATAGCATCCATGGCCGAAGAGCGCTTGCTCGCGGTCGGCTTGGCTTTTCCGGCAGTGTTCTTGCGTGGTGCTGCGTTGGATTGTGCGGCCACTTGTTGCGGATTCCACGAACCCAGGCGTGCCACCGACATAGCATTTTGTGTCAGCGAATAACTGCTGATATTGACCGGTCGCAGATCCGCCGGCGAATGGTAGGTGTTGCACACAGCACACCACGCCTGCAGCACCGGCTCGGTGGCCCAGTAATTACAGTCGCCGCAAACCACAAACTGGCCGGGGCGGTTGTATTCCACACCAATATGCTGGACATCGCCGTGACACTTGGGGCAGCGGGGGCGACCGGTCACCATAAACTCGGCCTCCGGCGCGACGTAGCCGCAGCGAAAGTGGTGGATAGACTCCTGGGCTTCCAGGTGTGTGGAGTTACACTCAGGGCAAAGTTCCTTTGCGCAAACCCGGTAGCTGCTGCAGTCGGGGCAGGTGAAAACCCGATCGACGTGCTTGGCACTGACTACGCTGTGTCGAGCCATGTCGTCCAGCAGTTCGCGCACTTCATTGGCGTTGCCACCAAGGAATAGTTCGGCCAGAGGGTAGCTGTAGGCCAGCGTTTCCTCGGGAGAAACCAGCGGCTCGAGCCGCGAACCGCGCGTGTACAAATACTGCAGCAGAGTCAGTGGGCGGTCGTCAGCCGCCTGCCGAATATCGCGCAGCTGGCGGTGCAGCATCGACAGGGTGAGCGATGTTTCTCGCAACATCTCGCTGTCTGGTCGCGGCGGCAGCACACCGTCGGTGAGGTGTTCCAGCAGCGAATCGGTAGCGTGATCGGCCAGGCCAATCACGGCTATCGGGCGCAGACAGTTTTCCGGATGAGCACGGGTATCGCGCACCAGCTGCATCACTTTGTGTTTGTCGTAACCAGTGATGACCAGCGGCAGAATGCGCCGGTCTATCGATGTGTCCGCTGCGGGTGAGCCAAACACAGCGCGGACTGCCGCGGCTTCGTCGGTGACCCGGTCAAACTCTTTCAGCTCCACCAGTTCATAGGCGAGCGCGTGGCTCTCGGGCACGGATGATGAGCTATTCCGCAGTACTGAAACCATGGTTGTCTCCTTAACATTCGTAAAGCGGAGCACAGATGGCGTTCTCGCTTGCCAGGTTGCTCTCGCGGAAGTTAGTTGCCAGGTAGTCCGGTTCGCTAACGGCCCAGGTCATGACATTCGCCAGCCACTCGCCGCGTTCGCGCCAGGTGTCAGCAACACGCAGCCAGAAACGTGCAGTTTCCACATCGATTTGCCAGGGGTGCGGTGCGCGACCGGAGCCGGGTTGTGATGCGCGGGTGCGCATCTGTTGCAGAATGCGACTTTGCTGACGCATGCGTTCTGTCGCTCGGCTGAGCGCGGCAACGGATTGGCTCCACTGATTGCGCAGATCGATCAGTTCGCGCTGGCGTTGCAGCAGCGCATCGGCTGCTTCGCGGCGGCGGGCTTCAGCCTGATAGCGCAATGCTTTGCCCTGGTAGTAGTCGCTGGCGCCGAGAGGGATAGTCAGCACGGCGCCCACTTGCGGGCCGTCCTCGACATCGTCGCCATTGACGCCTCGTCGTTGAAATACCTGGCCGGCGTAGACATCCAGATTGATGCCGTTACCGCGATAGGACTCGGCATCTTCTTTCAGTGCCTGAGCTTCAAACTCGAGAATCTTTGCCTGCGGCGCGCTGTTGGCCAGTCGAACGATGTCGTCGCTGCCCGGTGCGCGCTGCGGCAGCACCGTATAGTCGACGGGCGGTCGCGGTGCCGACGGCTCAAAAGGTGAAAGACTGTCGAACGCGCTGGTGATTTCGTTGTGCAGGATGAGAGCCTCCGCTTCGTTGGCAAGTGTCGCTTCGGTAATTTCCGGCATCGACGCTTCCGCGGAGAGTTTCAGCTTTTTTTTGGCGGCCTGAATCGCGTCAAGCGCCTCAGACAGAGCCTGGTACTGATACTTTTCTGCCCAGGCGATGGCGGCGCCGCGCGCCAGCTCGGTTGCCGCTTCGGTGTTCTGTTCGGCGACCCGATACTCAGCTTGACGGAGTCGGGCTTTAGCGGCGTCGACCCGCGAGCCTTTGCGCAACAGCTGATCCAGCAGCTGGAAGTTCAGGCGCACGTCGGAATACTGCTCCAGGCTGTCGTCAGTGCCTGTGCCATTGTTGATATTGCCGCCTAGCCCATCCGGGTAGTCGGCGTAGCTCGCCGAGAGGTTCAGGCCGAGATCGCCGCGTTCTGAAGCCAGTGCAGCTCTGCGGGCCTGAAGTTCAAGCTCCTCGGCATTGGTCCGGTAGGACTGTTGCGACAGGTGGCGAATCTGAGTGATAAAGCTTAGCCACTGTTGTGCCGGCTCTGACAGCGCCTCCTGTTGCGCCGGGCCGCCTGTCGCAGTCGCGTCGGCATCCTGGCTGAGGCCCTGCAGGGGTGTCAGCGAGAAACTCAGGGCCGCGATCGCAGCAGTCAAACGGCGCTTGCGCGGAAGGTTGGTTTTGCATTTCTTGGTTTTGTGCAGGTTCATAGTGTTCCAAGTCATCATATTCACGGCTTGATCCCCAATCTGTGTTCGCCTCCGAGGCGGTAGGTTGTACAAACGGTTCACCGGACCCCATGGCAAGAGCTGTGCCATTCGTGAAAACATTTTTAAAAACAGAGAGTTGAATTCGCAGTGAAGACAGTTTGGAAAAAGTAGTGTGGTTTTTTGTCGCCAGCTGTCGCGGTAAAGCAACACGGCCCTGACGGTCAATCGCTAAGCTATTGATATGTAATGTTTATTATCTGTTGCCTTGACGCGACAGGTGGTGGCGGGCCAGTGACTGCGGCGTGCTCAGGTCTGCACTGGGCGGGCTGTAAGGTGTCAATAACAGCCTGAAACTGTGCCCGGTTTTTGCATCGGATACCGGGTAATAAGTATCGGTTAGTGGTGTCGAGAGAGACTTGGACAGTCACAGGAGTTGGATGAATGAGCCGTACGACGCAGGGTAATTCAACATCGGATACGTCAGGGCAGGGTCGTGCTGTGCAAATGCAGGTACCTGTCAGTCAGTTGCGCCAGGCGTTGGTCAGTGAAGCGCACGCCATGCGCCAGTTGCTGGCAGTCGTGGATGAGCAGTGTGTCGCTCTGCAATCCGCAAAGCGCGAGCCTCAGCGGGAAACGCGACGCCGAAAACTCGTTACTGCGCTCAACCATGTCGGTGGAGAAGAGTTGCAGCAAGCTCGCCTTGCGCTGAGCCAGGCAACCGACCGGTTGTATCAAATTGCAGCAGAAGTGGATAAGCACAACGCCGAGATTAACGCGTTGCCGCTGATACGAGGCCTGTTTAAACGCCGTGCGATGCTGCGACGTGCTGCGAAGCTGGAGAAGTCTCGACGCGCAGCGATGGCGGACTGCGAGCGGGCTCGGGAGCGGGCTGACCATCTGTTCCGGTCGCTGGCCACGCCAGAGAATATTTCAGAAGTGATCCGCGTATCGCGTGAGATGCGACAGCGCGTGCGCAGTGCCACGAATACGCGAAAGCACCTGAGTATTAAACGACGGCTTTTACTCGACAATCTCAACCTGTGTGAAGAGATAGACAATCTGCTGCGTATGTTGGATGCGGATGAAAAAATTGCCGTACATGAAACCGATATGCAGGCATTGATAAGAGACGATGAATTCAAGTCGTCGTTAAGAGACAGAGTCAACAATGACATCGGCTAAAACGCCACATGCGGATCGCTCAGTAGGAGCCGCGTCACGTAATTTTTGCCCACCTATTGAAGCGCTGCGTTTATTTTCGCCTTTAATTCCTTCGAGTTTGTGAAATATCTACACCCGGACATGTTTAAGCCGTTAATGGCATAGCCATTGCACAAGTGCTCTCCAGACATCAACGCAATCGACAGCCGCTTCCACTGGATCGCTGTCGGCAAAAAAATGGAGAGTAAGTATGTGTGGACTTGTAGCAGCAATCGCGAAACACGATGTGGTTCCTTCCCTGTTGGAAGGGCTGAGAAGACTGGAGTATCGCGGCTATGACTCTGCCGGTGTGGCTGCGATCAATGGCGTTGGCCTAAAGAGCGCAAGGTCGCTGGGCAACGTTGATGCCTTGTCCAGTCGTCTCGGCGAGCAGCGCCTGTCGGGTAACATCGGTATCGGTCATACCCGCTGGGCTACCCACGGCGAGCCGTCTGAAATCAACGCCCACCCGCATTTGTCGAATGATGAAATTGCCGTGGTTCACAACGGCATCATCGAGAATCACGACGCCCTGCGTAAAGAGCTGAGCGACGCCGGATATACTTTTGAATCGCAAACGGACACAGAAGTTGTCGCTCATTTAATCCATAGCTATAGCCGCACCGAAACCTCGCTTCAGAAAGCTGTGCTCAAAGCCACGCGGCGACTGGAGGGAACGTATGCGCTGGCGGTAATCTGCGCCCAGAATGATCAGGAGCTTGTTGCGGCGCGCCGCGGTAGCCCCCTGCTAGTGGGAATCGCCGAAGGCGAGGCGTATATCGCCTCCGATGTCACGGCGCTGCTGCCGATCACTCGCCATTACATCGCACTGGAAGACGGCGATGTTGCGGAGGTGGGCGCACAGTCGGTGAATATTCTTGATGAGACCGGTGCGGTCGTGGTTCGAGAACTGAGCCAATCCAATCAGAGCCGTATTGATACCACCAAAGGCGTGTACGACCACTTCATGCAGAAAGAGATTTTCGAACAGGATACGGTGCTGGAACGCACCCTGCTGCCGGCACTGAAAAATGGCGTGGTCAACGAAGACGCCCTGGGGGATGACGCGGCCAAACTGCTGCAGGATATTGAGCACGTCCATATTGTCGCCTGCGGCACCAGTTATCACGCGGGCATGGTGGCAAGCTATACCCTTGAGTCGCTGTGCGGCGTGTCCTGCAAAGTCGAACTGGCCAGTGAATATCGTTATCGCCGGGTCGTGGTTAAGCCCAACACACTGTTTGTGACGCTCTCTCAATCCGGTGAGACCGCCGACACGCTGGCGGCGCTGCGCTTTGCCAAGCGTCAGCCCTATCAAGCGACACTGGCCATCTGCAACGTGCCCGAGAGTTCACTGGTGCGCGAATCGCAGCTGGTCTTCCTCACTCAGGCCGGGCCGGAAATTGGTGTGGCTTCGACAAAGGCCTTTACTACGCAACTGATGAATATGTCGCTGCTGGCGGTGTTGTTGGCGCGTTATCAGGGGCTGGGACACCAGCGCGAACTGGCGCTGATCGATGTGCTGCGCCGCGCGCCGGAGCAAGTGCGTCGCGTCTATAGCCTGGATGCTCAGATTGCCGAGCTGGCCGAGCAGATTGCCGAGCGCAACTACGCCCTGTTTCTCGGCCGCGGCCAAATGTATCCCATTGCGATGGAAGGTGCGCTCAAACTCAAGGAAATCACCTATATGAGCGCCGAAGCCTATGCCGCCGGTGAACTGAAGCACGGCCCGCTGGCTCTGGTTGATAGGCAGGTGCCTGTGGTGGCGCTGGCTCCCTATAACCCGCTGCTCGCGAAAATGAACTCCAACCTGGCCGAGGTTCGCGCGCGCGGCGGTCAGTTGATCGTCGTCGCTGACGAAGGTGTCGGGTACAAGGGCAGCGGCAGTGAGCGCGTGCTCACTGTGCCAAAATCCGGCGGGTTGATTGCGCCCATCGTTTACACCCTGCCCTTGCAGTTGTTGGCGTATCACGCCGCACTTTATCGCGGAACCAATGTGGACCAGCCGCGCAATCTGGCGAAGTCGGTCACGGTAGAGTGAGAAATGACAATGAGCTGCTTACAGAAAAGACGTGGCCGACCCGTCAAGGTCGGCCTGTTCGCCGGCCTTTGCCTGCTGGCTGCACTGGCTAGCCAGGCCGTGGCCTCGGAGTCTTCGGTGGTTCCGGATGCGCATGCCGCCTGGGTGTATGACGTAACGAACCGCCCCGGGGAGCCGCGGCGCTATGACCCCGGCTACTTTGCTACCGGGCTGAACAACTATAACCGCAGTGCTGAAGAGGGGCACAAGATCCGCCTGATCTACACCTATGCGGGTAGTCTGGAGATGTACTGTCCCGGGCGAAAGCCGGATCAGTGTCGGCTTGAGGATCTGGTAGCGGTATACCCACTGAATGCCGATAAGCGCCTGCATGGCGCCGATGGCGAGGCCACCGTGAGGGCCTATGCGTCGAAGATTGACGGCGCGCTGGCCGGTGGTCGCGTGCAGGTCGTACCGGTCATCGATGGGGCTATTAGCGGGGATTACGAAGGCAGCATGAAGGGGTTCAATGAGCTGCCGCGTGAACTTGCCCGGGCGTTTGCCGACAAGGTGGCACGCAAGGTTTGTTCTGATCCGAACGTGGCGGGTGTGCAGTTCGATGTTGAGCCGTTTAATGTCAGCGAACAAAACGGGCAGTTTCATTTCTACGAGCGCATCGCTGAGAACTTCGCCGGTACGGTGCCCGCTACCCTTCGTGAAGGTGCGGTGAATTGCAAAACCGACGATTTCCCGAAGGGGCGCTTCTTTTCGGTGTTTGCGTCATCAAACCAAATGAACCCGGCAGGGCCTGCGGCGAAAAACATTAGTGAAATACTCACAAAATTTAACAACGGTTATCTGATTGCGCCGCTCTATGACCTCGGCTCCGGCCCGCCGGGTCACGCACTCTCTGTGACGGAATACCAAAAACGAGCCGAGCGTCACGCGAAACAAATGGCAAAATGGTCTGCCCAATCAGGCGTTATGTTTCAGCTCGGTGTGCCGGCTTCGGCCACGGTGCATGAGCACGCCTACTGCCGAGGCGGGGGTTGTAGCAGGGCGCCCGGCGCTGCTGCTGAGATACCGACCCAGGATGCCTACCTGCGTGCGGCGCTGGATGCGATTGATAGTAGTGGTGCCAGAAAGAGTCCCCATTTTAGGGGCGTGTCTGTCTGGGGCTGGACTAGAGGTGTAACCGTTCACGGCCTTCAGTTTGAGCCTCAGGTGCCGCCTTGGAATGCACTTAGTCTGTTAGGTAAGCGCCTTTAGGTGTTGGCAGTGGCGGCTAGTTGAAAACCCATAAACGAGGATGGGGGTGTCGAAATCGGCACCTCTGAGACATGGATAGCACATTGCCACAATCTGCCAGCGAGAGAGCAGCGCCCAGCAAGGCCCGTGGATTGGTCCGGCTTTATCCGCGCAAAGTCATGCACTGGATGGCCTTGGGTATCGCCGTGGTGGTTTTGCCGCTGCTGTTGGCGGTTGGCAGCGCCGCTCATTACGTGCGTCAGCTGGCGGTCGACAGTCAGAGTGCCGTTTTGGACGGCACCCAGTCAGTACGCCTGAGCCGCATGCTGGGTGACTACCTGCTCGGTATGGAGCGAAATGCCCGGGTGTATCAGGTTGTTGGTGATACCAAGCTCATTGATACCTATCAGGATTTACACCGGGAGTTTGAAAAATCCGCCAGTGAACTGCTCGCCATCGAGAGTGATCGCGCCGTACTGGAAAAGATCACGCGACTGCTGGCGATAGCTTCTGGGTTAAATGAAGTGTTGGTGCAGGAGCCGCCGAACAGCACGTTGGCGATAAACTCCTTGCAGCGCTTTGCTGAGATGCGAGAGATAATCAGCTGGCTGGTCGACCGCAACAGTGAAGTGATACGTGATCGTATCGCGCAATTGCACAACTACGCCACCGAGGCGCAACAGGTCCTTTTTTGGGAGGCCGTTATGGTGCTCCCGGTTGCGACGTGTCTGGGCCTGTTGATTATGTATCGGGTCAGTCGGCCCATGAGAAAGCTGGATAGAAGTATCCGAAGGCTGGGCAGTGGCGACGTGGATGAGGCCATTCACGTAGATGGCCCGGAAGATATCCAGGCGCTGGGTTTTCGGCTGGAATGGCTGCGCCAACGATTAAGCGAGCTTGCGGATCAGAAACGGCTTTTCCTGCAACACATTTCCCACGAATTGAAAACGCCGCTGGCCAGCATTCGTGAGGGCACCAGCCTGCTAAGCGGTGATGTGGTGGGTCAGCTGAATCAGCAGCAGAAAGAAATTGTGGATATTCTGGATAGCAGCAGCCTTCAGTTACAGCGCCGCATCGAAGACCTGCTGGCGTTTAGTGTCAACGATGAGCCGCGTTCTGAACTTGACGTGGAATGGCTGTCGGCCGAGGACGTGGTGCGCTCAGTGATCGATTCTCACCAGCTGGCGGTCCGGGCCAAGGCGCTGACGATTGATACCCGGTTCAGCGATCCACGGGTGAAGGCCGATGCCGAAAAGCTCACGGCGATTATCGATAATCTGGTGTCAAACGCGGTGAAATACTCGCCAGAAGGTGGGCGTGTGAGCATCAGGCAATCTGTTTTGAATGGCCGCTGGCAACTCGATGTGAACGATCAGGGCCCCGGTATTCACCCTAGCGAAGCAGAGCAGGTTTTTCAGCCCTTTTACCAAGGCGCTGCGCCCTATAGCGGTCACTTGAAAGGGACCGGTCTCGGTCTGGCGATTGCCAGACTCTACGCACGTTTACATCAAGGAGATCTAATCGTCTTGTCCAGCAGTCATGGCGCCCACTTGCAGTTAAGCCTGCCAATGGCACACAAACCCGAGAATGGAGCCAATACATGTACATTGGAACGTACGTCAGAATACTGATGCTAGGCCTGCTGCTATCAGGCTGCGCGACACAGAGTAATACGCAGTCTGGCACAGTGATGAACCCACCGGATAGCCTGGTAGAGCTCATGGATTACAACGCACGCGCCGCCGCACTGAGTGGCTCGGAGTATGTGCGCGAGCTACATGCAGCGCGCGCTGACTTTGATCGCAGTGGTAGCTCCAGTTCGCGTATGCGATTGGCGATTCTGCTGATGAACAGCCATGGTGGCGACGCGATGGGCCGCTTTCGCGAATCTGAAAAATTGTTGAAAAGTTACATTGATGATCAGGGCTTTGCGTTTTTTGACCGGGATTACGGCGCGTTCGCCCGATTGTTGCTTACCATTAATCAAGAATGGCAGCGGATGCAGAACCAATTGATGACTGCGCGTGTCGAATCGCAGAACGCCCACAAAAAGTTGGAAGAGCTGAAGTCGATTGAAATGCAGTTGAATCACCCCGGTAACGGCTACCACTGAATTCACCTGAGCAATAAAAGGTTCCTATGAGTAAACGCGTACTTCTAATAGATGACGACAAAGACCTGCTGAAGCTGGTTTCCATGCGCCTGACCTCTGATGGCTTCGAGGTGGCCAGTGCTGATGGCGGCCGTAAAGGTCTCGCTTTGCTGGACAGCTTTCAACCGCAAGTCGTGGTCACTGACCTGCGGATGGATGATATCGATGGAATGGCGGTGTTTGAATACGTCAAAGCCAATAGACCCAGCCTGCCGGTCATCATGCTGACGGCCCACGGGTCGATCCCTCACGCCCTCGAAGCGACCCGGCGGGGCGCCTTTGCCTACCTTACCAAGCCCTTCGATAGTGCTGAGCTCATCAGCGAAATTAACAGTGCACTGCAGGCCTATGGTGATCCGGGCGATGAAAGTTCTGACGGCTTTTGTGCGCGCATTGTTACGCGCAGCCCGATGATGAAAGAAGTGCTGTCGCAGGCCAGAATGGTTGCACAGAGTGATGCCAGTGTCTTGATTCAGAGTGAAAGCGGTACGGGTAAAGAGTTGCTTGCGCGTTCTATTCACGATGCAAGCGAACGCGCCGGCAAGCCTTTTATGGCCATCAACTGCAGCGCCGTACCGGAATCGCTTTTGGAATCCGAGCTGTTCGGCCACAGTAAAGGCGCCTTTACCGGGGCGACCAAAAGTCACGATGGTCTTTTTCAGGCGGCCTACGGCGGAACCCTGTTTCTCGATGAAGTGGGTGATATGCCGATGGGCTTTCAGGCAAAGCTGCTGCGCGTACTGCAGGAGCGGGAAGTGCGTCCAGTCGGCTCTACCACATCGGTTCCTATCGATGTGCGTATAATTTCGGCGACGCATTTTGATCTTGAGAAAGAGGTACATGAGCAGCGTTTCCGCAAGGATCTTTACTATCGGTTGAACGTTGTGCAACTGTCGCTGCCGCCGCTGCGCGAGCGTCGCGATGATATTCCGCTGCTGGCCAATCATTTTTTGAAAGCGCTGGCTGAAACCAAGGGGCAGACACAGAAACGCTTTTCCGCGGAGGCACTGGAAATTCTCGTGTCAGCGGCCTGGCCTGGAAATGTTCGGCAACTCCAGAATATCGTCGAGCAGACCACCGTGCTTTCGAGTACCCAGGTTATCCCCGCGCAACTGGTGCAGAACGCGCTGAAGATGGATTCCGGTGAGATTCCGTCATTTGCCGAGGCGCGTGACAATTTTGAGCGCGAGTATCTGGCCGAGCTATTGAATATTACCCAGGGGAATGTTTCGAAAGCGTCGAATCTCGCGAAACGCAATCGCACCGAGTTCTATCGGCTGCTCCATCGACATCATCTTGATCCGAGCGAATATCGCGGTCGTCGACAGGCCTAGTGACTTTGCGACCAATTGCTGTAGCGATATCGGCTCACGGCTACGGCCATCTCGGCCAATGTGTGCCCGTGGTACGGGCGCTGCAACGACGCTTCCCCGGCCGTCGTGTTGTGGTGCTCAGTGAGATTCCGCCTGAAGTACTGCGTGATTTCCTGGGGGAATCGGTAGAACTTCTACCCGCGCCGAACCACGTCAGCATACTGATGAAAGACGCATTGCGGGTTGATCTGGAGGCGACGAGTCAGGCCTTTGTGGCGTGGCAAAGCCGTTACGAGGAAAAGGTTGCCGCGTTCGCCGCTGTGTTGAGGTCGATTGAGCCGGCGTTACTGCTGAGTAATGTCGATCACACCCCGCTCAGTGCCGCCCGCTCGTTGGGTATTCCGGCCTTCGCGATGTGCTCGCTGAACTGGGCGGATATTCTTGAATCCCTGTTCTTCGACGACGCGAACACCGTCAGCGAAACCGATGCGGAGGCGTTGGCAAAGGTTTGCCGGGATATCCGTGCGGTTTATAACAGTGCGGAGGCTTTTTTGCGGGTAAGCCCGGGGATGGGAATGAAAAGCCTGACGAACCTGCATCGGGTCGATGTACTGGCGCGGGAAGGTGAGCGCTACGATTTGCACCAGAAATTGCATGTACCAGAACATCATCGCCTGGTTTTGCTGTCACTTGGCGGTATTGCACAGCGTCTGGAGCTCGATCGCTGGACGTTGCCTGACGATACCCATTGGATTGTCCCGGACAATGCTTGTGTGCCGGCAGACCGCGCTGGCATGACGCCTTTCTCTGAACTGAATATGAAATTTATCGATGTAATGACCTCGGTCGATATTCTGCTGACCAAACCCGGCTACGGCAGTTTCTGTGAGGCGTGGCGAAACCAAACATCGGTGCTTTATGTGCGACGGCCAAGATGGGCAGAGGAGGCGGCACTGGTTGACTGGATTCAGCGACATGCGCCGGCACAGGAAGTGTCACTTGAAGCGTTTGAACGTGGCAATATTAACGATGCAATGATGGCATTATTGCAGCGTCCGGCAACATTTTCGTCGCTACCCTGCGGTGAAAGCGAAGTTTTGAATCATCTCGCACCCTATCTCGTATAAATCCCCTGTTTTTTTTTCGCGATTTTCATTTTACAAAATGTATTCTTGTTGCGGCCTCATCGCCCCGTCGCTGATTTGTTACAGCTTTAGTTTCCTGCATTTCAATAACTTAGCGAATTGCGCTTCAGTCTTGTCGCAATTTGGCAACGATTGTTGCTGATCTAATCCCTGTAGAACGAGTAAAACCTCTTGTTTTAAAGCGTTTATGCAGCTGGCACGTATGTTGCTGAACCCTAGCTACTCATCTTTCGAGTAAACAAATGGCAGTCGCTGCTTAGATTTACGGAGCGGCTTCTGCGAACAACGAAACAGAGCTGGGAGGCGCATATGTCGCAGCCAAAAAATTCACCCATCCTGGTGTTGGGGGCAGATGGTTACCTTGGCTGGCCGCTGAGTTTGAGATTGGCCAGAAAAAATCCGGATCGTCAGATCATCATGGTCGATAACTTTTTGCGTCGACGACTGGTAAGAGAAGTGGGTGGTGACAGCATCCTGCCCATTCTGGAAATGAAGCAGCGCCTGTGGGCCGCAAAACGTGTGCACGCTGTCGACAATATGGAGTTCATCCATATGGATGTGAACTCTGAAGCATTAGATTTGCTGCTCGAAGAGCGGCGCCCGGCCGCTATCTACCATCTTGCGCAACAATGCTCCGCACCCTATTCGATGAAAGGCGCGGAAGAAGCGCTGCTGACCTTGCGCAATAATGAAGAAGGCAACATGCGATTGTTGTGGGCCGTTCGCGAGTATGTGCCGGAATGCCATGTGATTAAACTCGGTACCTTCGGTGAGTACGCCAAAGGCGGTATAGATATTGCCGAGGGTTACTTCAAGCCAGTGTATCGTGGCCGCGCTGCCACGACGGCCATTCCTTACCCTCGTCGGGCAGACGATTTTTATCACGCGTCAAAAATCAATGACACCAATTACATCGCGATTGCCTGTCAGCACTGGGGCTTGCGGGTAACGGACATTATGCAGTCCACGGTGTTTGGTACCTGGACAGAGGACATTGACGGTCACCCGGAGCTGTTTACCCGAGTCGACTACGATGAATATTTCGGCACAGTAGCCAACCGCTTCATTGCGCAGGCTCTGTGCGGCGAACCGCTGTCAGTTTATGGCACGGGTAACCAGCGCACCGGACTGATGGCGCTGAATGATGCGATTACCTCTCTGGCTGGCCTGTGGCAAGACAAACCGGAGCAGGCCGAGCATCGGGTGATTAATCATGTGACCGAAAAAAGCTTTTCGGTCAATGAGCTGGCTGACAGTATTGTTGGCAGTGCGCGTCAGGAAGGCCTGCGGGTGACAGTACAGCGCGGTCGCTATGACCCACGAGCTGAACAGGTGGACGCCAAAATGGCCTTCGAAATCGAGAGTGCCTATGTTGATAGCCACCTGAAGCAGTCACGGATGCGTGATGTCGTGCATAAAGCCTTTGTCATGCTGAGCCAGTACCGCGAGCGTATTTCACGAGATCTGTTTGCACCGAAAAACGATTGGCATGGAAACGCCGGAGTACGCAATAAGCCGCAGGATAAAAATGTGGTTGTGCCTATGCGGCAGCAGGATGTACGCCGCAAACGTGCACCTGTGCTGCAGTCGGAAGCGGACTGGGAGATCTTTCGTCGGGAATGCTTCCCTTATGACAACCTGAACCTGAATCCCGGCACGTTGGGCTCACCGTCGGAGTCGGTATTGCAGGCGGTGCGCAAGGCACAGTCGCGGGAGCTTCTGTCGCAGCCACTCGACCAGTACCGCCGCGGACGTGAAGTCTATGAAGAGGCGCGCGCCGAAGCCGCAAGCCTGTGGCCCAGTGATGAGCATGAGTTGCAACTGGTGGGCAGCGCGTCGCAAACGTCGAACTTACTGGCGCTGGCCTTCGCCCGTATTGGCGGACAGATGAGCCGTCCGTTGCGGGTGCTCACCACCATGAACGAGCATGTGGGGGGCATTGGCGCTTTTGAACGGATGCCCGAATTCCGCATCTGTTACCTGTCAGAGAAGGAGGTTCGCGATCCGAAGGCTTTTACAGCACTGGTCGCAGGCTTCAAGCCGGATATCGCGCTGTTTTCTCATGTCACTTATGACACGGGGCAGGCACTGCCGGTCGTCAGTTGGATGAAGGAGGTTCGAGCACTGCGCCCCGGCGCGACCACACTGTTGGATGTCTCGCAGTCGCTGGGTGTGCTGGCGCCGGTATTTGAAGGTGCGGACGTGGTTTTTGGCAGCTGTCACAAATGGTTGTTTGGCCCGCGCGGTACCGGTTTGATGTGGACCAACGAGCGTTTTCGTCGGCGGGTCGGCGCGTTGAACTGGTCTGGCGAACCGCTGGCGAAGGGTGGCACCGATTTCGGTTTTTCGCCGTCGGGCGGCCTGGACTTTTCGCTCTACGCGGGATTGCTTGCCTGCTTCCGGCTTTATCGTCAGCTGGGTGCAGAGAAGCTGCGAGAGCGCAGCGCTGAACTCGCCCTGTACTTTCGCGTACGGCTGACCAATCTGCTAAAAGGCCACGGTATTCGTTTTCGTCTGCTGGAACCTTATCAGGGGAACCTTGGTGCGAACGGCATGTTCTCGATTGCCTTTACCAATTTTGACCCGTATCCGCTGTACGATGCGATGAATGCGCAAAAAGTGCATTGCAAGTGTATCAAGGACAGGGGGCGCGACGGACGTGAGCGACAGTTATTGCGCTTTGGCATTCCTTTCTACGAAACCCAGGACAGGTTGCACAAAGGGCTATCGGTCATAGAGGACTGTTTGCGCGAACAGGTGGCGAGCAGTTCGGACCACTCTCTGCGCTATCTTCTGAACAGCGGTGCGGCGCCGTCGCCACGAGCAGATGTGCTGGCTAGCTCAGTTCGGCAAGTATAAAAGCCCGCGTAAGAATGCGTCCGCCGAGGCGGGCGCCCATATCAAGGAGGCGCATTTGCCAGCCGTATTTCAGCAGTAGCTGGCGATGCGCCTCCCTGGCTTGTTCGGCGTCGGCCAGAGTTGCGGTTGCGGGAACGAAGTCGCCCAGTGGTTTGCCGCTGACGGTGCAGGGAGCGAGACGGATTTCGGAGAAGTTGCGCAGGCGTTTGACTTTGCCGGCGTCTCCCGCAGAAAACATAAAGACCTGCTTGTCCTGTTTGGCAAACCAGACGGGTGTGTCGACAAAACTGCCGTCTTTCTTGCGCGTACTGAGCAATGCGTAGCGGTATGTGTCCAGGTCGCTCATGCTGATCTCCCGATAATTCGGGCACGAGCGTAGCACGGCCTTAAAAAAAAATCCCCCGCTGGGCAGGGGAAGGCATCGATCGTCGGGTGGGGATCAAACCAGCAGCGCGATGCAGTAAATAAAACCGGTGACCAGGATGGAGAGCACGCTGAACTGGACGGTGTTTTCAGCAATGTCTGAAGCTTGGGTGCTAGTGGTTGAGTTCATGGTTGGCTCCTGAGAAGTCCTGTTTTCGACACTGATCAGTCTACGCATTTGCCGGTCTTTTTCGCTTACAGCGCGCGTGCCCGACGCCCACCCTAAACACCTTTTGTGACCTGAAATTCATACGCAATTAAAAATAATAGTTGTTATAAATCAGTTCGATAGGGTAATTCTGTCGCAGCCGTTAGTTACGGTTAATCCAGCGGTAATGATGTCTTGTGGGTTAAATCGCTGTAATACAGGCGGTTTTTCAATCATTACGATGAGTAAGGTGGCGATGACAGCATTTAACGGACAGTCAACAACCGACGATGTGGTGCAGGGGATCGATCTGAGCGGCAAGACCGCGCTGGTAACCGGTGCTTCCTCCGGCCTGGGCTTTGAAACCGCGCAGAGTCTGGCGAAGATTGGTGGGCGCGTGATTATCACTGCGCGCAGTGAAGAAAAGGCTGACGCGGCGCGCAAAGCCTTGCTGGAGGCTGTTCCTGAAGCCGACTTCAGTACACTGGTGCTGGAACTCAGCGAGCTGGATCAGGTGCGCAGCGCTGCGGCTGAATTGTTGTCGCGGGAATCGTGCATTGATTTGTTAATTAATAACGCGGGCATTATGGCGTGTCCGCTGGAGCGCACGCGCGAGGGCTGCGAGTTGCAGTTTGGTGCCAACCATATCGGCCATTTTCTGTTTACCTGCCTGATTGTACCGGCCTTGAAAAAATCGCCTGCACCACGCGTCGTCAACCTCAGCTCGGCAGGGCACAAATATGCCCCCGTGGATTTTAACGACCCGCATTACCATGAGCGTGAGTATGATAAATGGAATGCTTATGGTCAGGCGAAAACCGCCAACATCTGGTTTTCGCTGGGCCTGACCAAGCGCGGTATTCCCGCCAACGCCGTGCACCCGGGTGCGATCATGACGAATCTGGGGCGTCACATGACCGAGGACGATATGAAGGCCTTCGGCTCCCAGGCCCACGAAAGCGGCTTTGAGTTCAAGTCGGTAGAGCAGGGGGCGGCGACCAGTGTCTGGGCGGCTACCTGCGCCGAGCTCGACGGCCGCGGGGGTTTGTATCTGGAAGACTGTCAGGTCGGTGAGCCGGTCACCGAGAGCAATCCGTCGGCGGGCTATGCGGACTATGCCCTCGACGCAGCGGCGGCGGAGCGCCTGTGGGCGCTGTCAGAAGAGATTGTCGGGCAGCGCTTTACGCTGATTTGATAGTCAGGCTGCTGGTGTCCGCAACCGGGTCACGCTCTCCCAGTGTTGGGCGCAGCCGCTCGACCACTTTCTCGCCGGTCAGGCGAAAGCCGGTGAGCTTGCCACCGTAAATTGCCAGCGCGCGGGGCATGGCGACCGTCTTTTCTTCCGCTTGTTTGGTGGTGCCATTGCTGTGAGCTTCCGCTTTAGTGTCCAGGTCGGTGACAAAGCGGGTTTCGCGACTGCGCTTGTTGGTAGAATCGTCGCCCGTTGGCAATACCCGAAGCCCGGCGAAACTTTCCAGCACCTCGGTGCTCTTGTCGGGGAAGTAGTGGGCGAAACTGCGTTGCAGATAATCGATTTCTTCGGCGCTCGCGGCGATGGAATCCAGCGAACCACTGTGTTCGGTTTC
>JBFHCW010000020.1:0-20064 GCA_041585035.1 Litorivivens sp. | reverse complement strand
GCCCTTGCTGCAGATTCTGCTCGCCTGCGATGTGCGCTTTGGCCGCATGAATATTTTTCATCGTTATGAAGAGGCCGGTGGTGAAGGGGCGGAGCAGTTCAGTGTAGTGAATATGGTGGCGCCCGGGACCTTTGATCTGGACGCTATGGAAAACTTTTCCACGCCGGGCATCAGCTTCTTTATGAGCCTGCCGGGCCCCAAAGACCCGATCAAAGCTTTTGACTGCATGGTGGAAACGGCCCAGGTTGTGGTCAAAAACCTGCGCGGCGAACTGCACGATGAAGCCCACAGCGTATGTACCACGCAGACGCTTGAGCATTTGCGCCAGCGCATCCGCGATTTCGAGCGCCGTCAGCTCACGCTGGTGTGACGCGATCACTGAATAATTAGATGCAACATGACTGATTACGATGTGCGCGCCCGGGCCGAGGCCCTGCGCGCAGCACTGACCGAGCACAACCACAACTACTATGTCCTCGACGCTCCCTCGATTCCTGACGTGGAGTACGATCGCCTGTTCCAGGAGTTGGTCGCAATTGAGGCCGACTATCCCGAACTGAAAACGCCGGATTCGCCCACACAGCGAGTGGGCGGTGAGGTGCTGGGCGCCTTTGAAGAAGTCGAACACGTGGTGCCGATGCTCTCGCTCGACAACGTGTTTGACGAACAGGGCTTGCGGGATTTCGAGCAGCGTATCCACTCCCGTCTTGGCAGCGATGAGCCCCTGATGTTCGCTTGTGAGCCGAAGCTCGATGGCATCGCGGTCAGCCTGCTCTACGAAAACGGCGTGCTGGTGCGCGCCGCCACGCGCGGCGATGGCAAGCGCGGTGAAAACATCACCGGCAATGTCAAAACCATCGCCTCAGTACCGTTGAAGCTGCGCGGCAAAGGATGGCCAGATGAGCTCGAAGTGCGCGGCGAAATCTACATGCCCAGAGCCGGCTTTGAAAAAATGAATGCGGTCGCGCGTGAGAAGGGTGAGAAGGTTTTTGTGAACCCGCGCAATGCCGCTGCCGGCAGCCTGCGTCAGCTCGACAGCAAAATCACGGCCAGTCGCCCGCTAGAGCTGGGTGTCTACAGCGTTGCCCTGCGCGATGACAAAAGTCCCTTTGAGCATCACAGTGAAAACCTGAAGGCCTTGTCTGAATGGGGCTTTCGGGTCAGCGCAGAATTGCAGACGGTTGAGGGGGCAGGGGGCTGTCTGGAGTACTACAACTACCTGTTAGCCAAGCGCGACCAGCTACCTTACGACATCGACGGTATTGTTTTCAAAATCGATGATATCAATCTGCAGCGCAAACTCGGTTTTGTGTCGCGGGCGCCGCGCTGGGCGATAGCCCATAAATTTCCAGCGCAGGAAGAAATAACGGTTCTGAGAGACGTGGAATTTCAGGTCGGTCGCACTGGGGCTATTACACCGGTTGCGCGTCTGGAGCCGGTTTTTGTCGGCGGTGTCACCGTTAGCAATGCGACCCTGCATAACTATGATGAAATTCAGCGGCTCGATGCGCGTATTGGCGACACGGTTATTGTTCGCCGCGCCGGTGATGTGATTCCGCAGGTGGTGCAAGTTGTTCTTGAGCGACGGCCAGACGACGCCCGGCGAATTGAAATGCCGAGCACCTGCCCGGTTTGCGGCAGCGAAGCCGAACGGGTTGAAGGCGAAGCCGTGACCCGCTGTGCCGGCGGACTGGTTTGCGACGCCCAGCGCAGTCAGGCGATCAAGCATTTTGCGTCGCGCAAGGCGATGGATATAGAAGGTCTTGGCGACAAACTGGTGGATGCTCTGGTCGAAAGAGAATTGATCAAGCACCCCGGTGATCTTTATACACTCGACCTCGACACTCTGGCGGGTCTTGAGCGTATGGGGCAAAAGTCGGCGCAAAACCTGATGGATGCGCTGGAGAAAAGCAAGGCCACAACCCTGCCGGCATTTATCTACGCCTTGGGGATACGCGAAGTTGGGGAGGCCACGGCCCTCAATCTGGCGCAGTACTTCGGTGACCTCGATAAAATCATGGCTGCCGATGAAGCGGCATTGGTCGAGGTGCCGGATGTGGGGCCGATCGTCGCCTCGCATATCGCAAACTTTTTTGCAGAAGACCACAATCGGGACGTGATCAGCGCACTGCAAGTGGCCGGCGTGCACTGGCCCGCCATTGAGGTAAAGAGTGCCGAGGAGCTGCCTCTGGCGGGGCACGCCTGGGTGGTAACCGGTACCCTCGAGACCATGACCCGTGATCAGGCCAAAGCGCGCTTGCAAGCGCTCGGTGCCAAGGTGGCGGGCAGTGTGTCGGCCAAAACCCACTGTCTTATTGCAGGCCCCGGCGCCGGCTCAAAGCTTGCCAAGGCGGAGAAACTCGGTATTGAGGTGATCGATGAGGCGGCCTTTCTGGCCAGGCTCCAGGAGTGGGAGGTATGACGCGCTGGCTGGTACTGCTGGCTTTGGCCGTGTTGACCGGCTGCGCCACGCCGCCGAGCAATGTGGATGACATCTGCGAGATCTTCCGGGAAAAAGACGACTGGTACGGCGATGCCCAGAAGGCAGCGAAGCGCTGGGGCTCACCGATACCCACCATGATGGCCATTATGCATCAGGAGTCGCGTTTTCGCGCCAAGGCCAAACCGCCCCGCAAATATTTTCTCTGGGTTATCCCGGCCGGACGAATTTCCGATGCCTACGGCTTCCCACAGGCCAAAGACGCCACCTGGGACTGGTACCGGGAAAAGGGCGGTCGCTGGGGGGCTGATCGGGACGATTTTGGCGACGCCATCGACTTCATCGGCTGGTACAACAAGCAGTCGGCCAAGATGTGCAAGATTAATCCGGCCGACACCTACCATCTCTACCTCGCTTACCACGAGGGCCATGGCGGCTTTAATCGCCGCACCTTCAGTAACAAGGCCTGGCTCAAGCGCGTCGCGCACAAAGTGTCGGCCCGCTCCCAGAGCTACACCCGGCAGCTGGCGGGGTGTCGGGAGGAGCTGGAACGCGGCGGCTGGTTTTTTGGCTGGTTCTGACCCGGCTTTTCAGTGCCGTCAGGCTTTTGTGAAGTAAATTTTCATCAAGGGCGCTTTCCTGTTGTTTTCCTACAGATCGGCTATTTCGTTATACCAATGATTTATTTCGGAATTTTCCAGCAGATCGGCTTATTTATTTGCTGAATTTTCACTATCATTATGATGTAATCTTTCTGTTTTATCGGTTGCTTGGGCGCGACAGGCCCGGCATCCGGTGGTGTAAATCCTTAAATACACGACGGAAAGAGCTTTGAAACCCACAGACGTTAAAGACCCGGAATACTTCCACAAGGTGGTCGATTGCCAGTACGCCTGCCCGGCCCACACTCCCGTTCCTGAATACATTCGTCTTATTGCTGCCCAGCGTTATACCGATGCTTACATGATCAATTGGGAATCCAATGTATTTCCCGGCGTGCTCGGTCGAACCTGTGACCGGCCGTGTGAGCCAGCCTGTCGGCGGGGGCGCATCGAAGAAGAGCCGGTGGCGATCTGTCGCCTGAAGCGGGTGGCGGCGGACAATAAATCCAATATCGCGGAGCGACTGCCCAAGATACCCAAGGAAAAGAACGGCAAGAAAGTGGCTTTGCTGGGCGGCGGCCCTGCCTCTTTGACGGTCGCGCGAGATCTGATGCCGTTGGGTTACAGCATCGACCTGTACGATGATCAGCCGGCGGGTGGCGGTTTCATGCGCAGCCAGATTCCAGCCTTCCGTCTGCCGGAAGAGGTGCTGAACGAAGAGGTCAACATGATCCTCGATATGGGCGTGCTGACCCAGTTCAACACCTACGTCGACAGCCTGAAAAGCATTCTGGATAAAGATTACGACGCGGTCTTTGTGGGTACCGGAGCCCCGCGTGGCCGGGACCTTGATTTGCCGGGCCGTGAAGAGGCGGGCGCCAATATCCATATTGGTATTGATTGGCTGTCCAGCGTTGCCTTTGGTCATGTCTCGTCTGTGGGCAAGCGGGTCGTCGTGATGGGCGGCGGGAATACGGCCATGGATTGCTGTCGCACCGCTCGCCGTCTGGGTGGCGAGGATGTGAAGGTTGTGGTCCGCAGCCCGTTCGCAGATATGAAGGCCTCACCCTGGGAAAAGGAAGATGCCATGCACGAGGGCATTCCGATTCTCGACAACCACGTGCCCCAGGAATTTCTGGTGGAAGACGGCAAACTGGTTGGCGTCAAATTCGAAAAGGTAGAAGCCAAGTACGACAACAAGGGAAAACGTTCGCTGGTGCCGACCGGCGAAGACCCCGTCATCATCGAGTGTGATGATGTGCTGATGGCCATTGGTCAGGAAAACGCCTTTCCGTGGATTGAGCGCGATGTTGGTGTCGAGTTCGGCAAATGGGATATGCCGGTCGTCAACGAGGTGACTTTCCAGTCTTCGAACCCGAAAGTTTTCTTTGGTGGCGACGCCGCATTTGGTCCGGAGAACGTGATTACTGCCGTGGCTCACGGCCATCAGGCGGCGATTTCTATCGATCTGTTCTGTCGTGGCGAGAGCGTGGATTCGCGCCCGGCGCCCGGGGTCACCCTGGTCAGCCAGAAAATGGGTATTCACGAGTGGAGTTACGACAACGCCGTTGAAGACGACAAGCGCTATGTCGTGCCGCAAGCTGAATTAAAGCGCACCCTGTCCGATCGCAAGCTTGAAGTCGAACTGGGCTTTGACGCCGAAACGGCCCTTCGCGAGGCACAGCGTTGCCTTAATTGCGATGTGCAGACGGTATTTGCCGAAGACCGCTGCATCGAGTGCGATGCCTGTATCGATATCTGCCCGACCGATTGCCTGACCTTTGAGGTCAACGATGGCGAAGAAGAGCAGATCCGGCAGAAGTTGAAAATGCCCGCCAGCAATCTGGCTCAAGACATCTATGTTTCAGAGGCGCTGCCAACCGGTCGGGCGATGATCAAGGATGAAAACGTCTGCCTGCACTGTGGATTGTGCGCCGAACGCTGCCCAACCGCGGCCTGGGATATGCAGAAGTTTTACTACTCCGTGACCAAGGCGGGGCAATAGGGCAGAGCAATGAATAGAATCCAAGCAATCAACGATTTCGTTATCAAATTTGCAAACGTCAACGGTACCGGCTCGGCCAGTGCCAACAACATGTTTGCCAAGGCACTGTTCCGTATGGGCCTGCCGGTCAGCCCCAAAAACATCTTCCCTTCCAACATTCAGGGGCTGCCGACCTGGTTTGAAGTGCGGGTCAGTGACAAGGGCTACCTGGGTCGCCGCGGCGGTGTGGATATCATGGTCTGCGTTAACCCGCAGAGTATGGCGAAAGATATCCGCGAAGTAGAATCCGGTGGTTACTTCCTCTATGACTCGAGCAAGCCGATGGATCTGCGCATGGTGCGCAATGACATTAATATTATCGGTGTGCCCCTGACCGACATCTGCACCCGCGAGTACGCCGATCCGCGCCAGCGACAGCTGTTTCGCAATATCATCTATGTAGGCGCTCTGGCCGCGCTGCTCGATATCGAATTCGACGTTCTGACCGGTATTGTCTCCGATCAGTTTCGCGGCAAGGAAAAGCTGGTTGTACCCAATGTGCATGCGCTGGAGCTGGGCTATCACTACGCCCGCGAAAACTACGAGTGTCCGATTGGCATTCGCGTGGAGCGCCGCGATGCGGTGGGCGACAAGATCCTGATTGACGGTAATACTGCGGCGTCACTGGGTGCAATCTACGGTGGTGCCACCGTGGCGGCCTGGTACCCGATTACGCCGTCCACCTCGGTGGTCGATGGTTTTGACAAGTACTGCAAGCGTCTGCGAATTGATCCGGGCAGTGGCGATAAAAACTACGCCATTGTGCAGGCAGAAGACGAACTGGCGGCCATCGGCATGGTTATCGGCGCAAGCTGGAACGGGGCGCGAGCCTTTACCGCTACCAGCGGTCCCGGTATTTCCCTGATGAGCGAGTTTCTCGGGCTCGCTTATTTTGCGGAGATTCCAACCGTGCTGATCGACGTGCAGCGCGCCGGTCCGTCTACCGGCATGCCGACCCGTACCCAACAGTCGGATGTGCTGGCATGTGCCTACGCCTCTCACGGTGATACCAAACAGGTTCTGCTGTTCCCGTCGACACCCAAAGAATGTTTCGACATGACCGCGGAAGCCTTTGATCTGGCCGAAACCCTGCAAACACCAGTGATTATGCTCACCGATCTGGATCTGGGGATGAACGACAATATGTCGGAGCCCCTGAGCTGGGAGGACGGTCGTCAATACAAGCGCGGCAAAGTGCTCAACGAAGAACAGCTGGAAAACATGGGTGAGCGCTTTGGTCGCTACCTGGATGTGGACGGCGATGGCATCCCTTATCGCACCTATCCCGGAACCCACCCGACCAAAGGCGCGTTCTTTACCCGCGGTACCTCGCGCGATGAATATGCGGTCTATACCGAAGACGGTTCTGAATATGAAAGAAACATGCAGCGCCTGCTGAAAAAATGGGAGACCGCGAAAGATGCAGTACCCGCGCCGGAGCAAACAGGCAGTGGCAACGCGGTGGGTGTGATTCATTTTGGCACCAGTGCCGATTCGACCATGGAAGCCATCGATTATCTGGCGGAAGAGGGCATCAAGGTCGATAGCCTGCGGATCAGGGCGTTTCCCTTCAACAAGGATGTCGAAGACTTTATCGAAAACCACGACACCGTGTTTGTCATTGAGCAGAACCGCGATGCGCAGATGAAAACGCTGCTGGTTAACGAGTGCGAAGTGTCGCCCAAGGCGTTGATCTCGATTCTCAACTATGACGGCATGCCGATCACTGCACGCAAGATCCGCGAGCGTATCAATGCCGTAGTGCGCGGTGACAACGTCACCCCGTTGCACAAAAAAGCTGGTAGCAAGGAGTAATACGATGACCTATCAACGCCCTAACTTCCGTCATCCCGAACTGCCGGTCAACGAACTGGGTTATACCCGCAAGGACTACGAAGGTGCATTGTCGACCCTGTGTGCTGGCTGTGGCCACGACTCAATCAGCGCGGCGATCGTGCAGGCCTGCTTTGAAATGTCGATTGAACCACACAAGGTCGCCAAGCTGTCAGGCATAGGCTGTTCCTCAAAAACACCCACGTATTTTCTGGGTAATTCCCACGGTTTCAACTCCGTCCATGGCCGCATGCCCTCGGTTGCGACCGGCGCCAATCTGGCCAACCGCGACATGATCTATGTGGGCGTGTCCGGTGACGGCGATACGGCGTCTATCGGCATGGGGCAGTTTACCCACGCCGTGCGCCGTAACCTGAACATGATGTATGTGGTCGAAAACAATGGCTGTTATGGCCTGACCAAGGGCCAGGATTCAGCGACAGCCGATATCGGTTCGGCGAGCAAGAAAGGCGAGCCGAACCCCTTTGAGCCTATAGATCTGGTCAGTGTTGCGCTGCAGCTGGGTGCGACGTTTGTAGCGCGCAGCTTTTCCGGCGATCGGGCCCAGCTGGTGCCGCTGATCAAGGCCGCTATCTCCCATCGCGGCTTTGCCTTTATTGATGTGGTGTCACCTTGCGTCACCTTCAACAATAACCCGGCATCAACCAAGGGCTACGAGCACGTGCGCGAACATCTCGCTGCCACGGGCACAGTCGATTTTGTGCCGGTTAAACAGGAGATCACCACCAACTATCCGCCGGGTGAAGCCCAGGAAGTGACCTTGCACGATGGCTCTGTTGTGCATCTGCAGAAGGCTGACCCGGCGCTGGATATCAGCAGCCGTCGCTCAGCACTGGGGCTGATCAAGGATTACAAAGCCAAGGATCAGATTCTTACCGGCTTGTTGTTTATGGACGAGGATTCCCGTGATCTGCACGAGATTATCGGTACCAGTAACAAGCCGCTGCGCTCACTGGTAGAGAGTGATCTCTGTCCGGGTCAAAAAGTGCTCGACAACCTGAACGAAAGCTTGCGATAAACCTTTTAGACCATCGCCTGCAGCAGCGGGCGATGGTCCCCTCTATCGCTTTTCAATCAGAACAGACTCCTCTTGAAGCTCAGGCTGCAGATACCTTAACCGGTACACAGCTCATTCGCGGTATACCCGAATAGCGGTCGTAGGAGTCTTCGGTGCTGACTAGCAGCGAGGTACTGCTACCGATGGCTGCAATGTCACTGTCTTCGTCTGGCAGGCCGCCGTAAGCGTGGGCCATGGAAACCAGACCATCGCGCAGAGAAGGGTCGCTGGCGACAATGCCACTGACTTTGCCGTGGGGTGATTCGAGCACAATGCGGTCGCCCTCACTCAGCCCCAGTTGGGCGATATCGTCCGGGTGGAGAAAGGCCGGGTTGTAGGGCGGCGCGCCTTTGCTCAACGAGGGAATATCGCGCAGCGACGAGTTGTAGGCATTTTTCATGCGTCGGCAGATCAAACGGAAGGGGTAGCCTTCGTAGTCGTGAACCTCGTTGAGTACCTCCTCCAGTTCACGCATCATGTCGCTGTTGCCGATATCCAGACGTCCTGCCGTTTCCGGGTTTTTCGGGGCGGCGGGAATCTCCTCGGGAAACAGGGCGCCATCCGGGTGCTTTTTAACCTCCTCCAGGCTGATGCGGGCATTGCTGGTGTAGAGGGCAAACAGTTCTTCTGTGGTCGGTTTGTTTTCCATATCGATCATCAGGAAGTCCTGCGGTTCGCGCAGCGGGGCTGTCGTCGAGGCGATCGGCACGGTAAACAGGCCGATGCCCAGCCGTTGTGCCAAGCCGTAGTACAGTTCCCACTCCTCGATAAGATCCGAGCCTTCCGGTACGTCGGTCAGGGCGGGCGCGTACATGCCGAAGGGTTCGGTAAAGCCCCAGTGGTAGCTGAAGGACTCCAGACGCTCGGCGGTCAACGAAATGGAGGGGACTTCAAAAGACACCTTCGGCGCAATCACATAATCAGCCAGCCGGGCCGTCGCAGACATTTTGATATCGATATGCACCAGCAGTTCGAGTTTTTTCAGTGCTTCAGTGGCTTTTTTCTGGTCGGGCCAGGCGGCGGCAGGGTTGCCGCCACAGGTAAACAAGGCTTTAACCTGGCCTTCGCCGTCCATCAGTATCTCATCGGCCAGTGCAGCCGTTGGCATGCCGCAGGCAGACTGGGCCAGGCCCCGCACTCGAAGTTTCTCGCCCACGTCTTTGTAGGGTGTGGGGTTGGCCGCCTGGGCAATCGGTGTGGCGCGGGGTAGAAAAACCCCGGGGTTGGCGACGGTTTCTCCTTCGCGCAAAAAGCGTCCGCAAAGCGTGTTCAGGCATTGCAGCAGGTATTCGACCAGCGAGCTGTGGCCCGACATGTTGGCGCCGGTGGCGCCGGCTGCGCAACCGCGTTTGGCGCGGGCAAACACCCGTGCGGCTTCGGCAATCTGCTCAGCAGGGACATCGGCGCGCTGGGCGGCATAGGCAGGGGTGTAGCCCTGGGTCGCTTTTTTCAGCTCGGCAAGCCCTTGCACGTTTTCGTCGACAAACTCGCCGTCGTAGAGCTCTTCACTGATGATGGTGTGAATCATCGCCGCGAGAATGGCGGCGTCTTCACCGGGTTTGGCTTGCAGGTGAATATGGGCGCGTTTGGCGGTTTCGGTTCGGCGCGGGTCGATCACAATCAGCTTCATGCCGGCCTTGATTTCGTCGGTCAGGCGGCGGGCCGGGTTCTGGCTGGGGATGCCCCCGGCCATGGTCACAATTGGGTTGCCGCCCACCATCAGCCAGGTGTCTGCCCCGGCAAAGGGCTGCGGGCCTGCCTGCCAGTGGCCCAGCATGGCGGCGGCAATATCCTTGCCCGGCTGGTCGATGGTGGCGCTGGCAAAAATCATGGGTGAGCCCAGTGCAGCGGTAAAGACCCCAGCCATCTGTCCGGACAGCAGATAGGGGGCAGAATACGTGCCTATATAGGTGGCTACCGAGCGGGGGCTGTTTTCGTCGAGAATCTTTTTCAGGCGCTCGGCGATTTCGTCCATCGCCTGTTCCACCGGAATGGGGGCATAGCTGCCGTCACTCTGACGTTTCATAGAGTGCAGCAGGCGGTCGGGGTGATTGATATGATCGGTCATGACCTGACCCCGGCGGCAGCAGAAATTGTAGAAGGTCGGGCTGTTGCGATTACCGCTGATTTTGACCGGGCTTGCGCCGTCCATCTCTACGGTGACGGGGCAGCCGGCATGGCAGCTGCGACAGAGTGAGGGGGCAGTTGTGGTCATGGGTACATCCTGAGAGCAAAAGAGCGATAGTGTAGTGTAGCGTTCAGGGCAGGGGTTTAACATTCTTTAACCTGACTGGCGGCTGCGCGTCGCGGTGGCAGACTGAAAATTAAGGTTCTGTCACCCGGCCAAAGCGGCAACCGGGCTAGATTCAGGTTACTTGCGACAATAGGGGCGCGGTATGGCCAATTACAATAACACCCTGCGCCAGGGCTGGAATGCGTTCTGTGACGAGCTGAAACGTGTCGGCGATATTGTTTTTGCCGACAATGTTCCTGAGGATGAAACCACCCGCAGCACCGGGATGCGGCTGTTGGCGCGCAATATCGCGTTGGCCCTGCAGTTTGAGGCTGAAAACGCCGACCCTGAGCATCCGGAATTGCTGCATTATTTTGATCCGCTGCGAAAGCAGGGCGGCGATAATACCGACGCTCTGTATCTCGGAGCGCCGGTTAACGGAAATAACCGCTATTGCCTTAGTGGCTCGCTAGGCTCCGCGCGATTTCTGGCAATCACCGTACTGGAAGACGGCAATACGCCCTGGGGCGGCAAAGTGATAGCCAGTTTGTTTCGTGAGGATATTCACTGCGATACAGACAGAAATTTTGAGTTGTATCTGAGTCCTGAGCCGCCGCCCGACAAAGCAACACTTAACTGGGTGCAGACCACACCAGCAACCTACCGCATCACCGTGCGCCAGTTTTTCGCCGACTGGCTCAACGAAGAGCCGATGGCGGCGACGATTGAATGCCTGACAGCCGATGGACCGCCTGCCCCACCAAACAGTCTGGAACAGAGCAGAAGGCTGCAGCGCAGTGTGGATTGGCTGCGCTGGTCGGTGTCGTATTGGGTTGAGCAGATCAACAAGTGGCGCGCACAGCCAAATGCCTTTTTTGCTTACAACGAGCTGGATGAAAATACCATCGACGCCACGCCCGGCGGCTTGCCGCTGATTGCCAACTGGCGTTTGAGCGAGGATGAAGTTGCCATCGTGCGAGTGACGCCTCCCAGCGCGGCCTACTGGGCGGTGGAGTTTGGCAACTTCTGGTGGGAAAGCATGGATTACCGCTATCGGCTGTGCAGCACCAATTGCCATCACGCAGTTCTGGAAGCCTCGGGGGAGCTTTTGCTGGTGATAGCCGCGAACGACCCCGGTGTCCCGAACTGGCTTGATAGCAGCGGCTATCCCGAGGGCTACATTACCTTTCGCTGGGTCGGTGCAGACAGCTACCCCCGCCCAACGCTTGAGGTCGTGCCGAAAAAGGATCTATACACAGCGCTGCCGGCTAATATAAAAACGCTGTCGCCTGAAGAAAGAAAACAGCAGTTACGTGAGCGCAGGCTCGGCGTTATTCGCCGTTTTGGGTATTGACGTGAAGACATCAAAGAGAAGACATCAAAGAGAAGGTGAACCCCATGAGCAATACGCCACGCTGGACACCTCCACCGCATCCCGATTGGGTCAGTCAGGTCAATCGGGAGGGGAGTTATTTCGATCTGTCGGCAGTGGTGCCGCTGGATGAAGCGTCCCTGCTCTCGCAAGCGCAAAAAATGACCGGGCTTTCGGATTTTGGCGGCAGCACCTGGCAGGAACCGTTTCGCGTATTGATTCACGCGCTGGAAACGGAAGCTGAGTTAACTCTGATGGGGCGGCTGATGGCGCGCAGTGATATTCTCCACTGGCTGTCGTCCAGACTGAAAGTGGTTGATACGCTCAAACAAACCCCGGCCATTCTCGAAGAAAAAATCAGCGAACCACTGTTTATTGTAGGACTGCCGCGCTCGGGTACCTCGATACTGTTTGAATTGCTGTCGCAGGATCCCGATGTCGGTGTGCCGCTTATCTGGGAAGCTTTGCAGCCCTGCCCACCGCCGGAAGCAGAGAGCTACCACTGTGATCCGCGCATTGAAATTGCCGACAGGCTGGTGACCCAATGGGGCAGGGTGGCACCGGAGTTCAATACCATGCACGAGATGCGCGGAGATATTCCCGCCGAGTGCGGGCTGATTATGGCGGGAACCTTTATCAGCGATCATATCGCTTCACTGCATCAGACGCCGTCCTACGCCGCCTGGTGTGCGCAGGCGGATATGGAGCCTGTTTACCGCTACCACAAAACCGTGCTGCAGATTCTGCAATACAGAAATCCGCGGCGTCGCTGGCTGCTGAAGGCCCCTGAACATCAGGTGCATCTGGAGACCCTGCTCAAGGTCTATCCCGATGCGCGCATCGTGCAAACCCATCGCGACCCGATCAAGTGTATGGCATCAACCACTAGCCTGATGGGCACCCTGTACTACATGCGAAGCGATCAGCCGTTTAACGCCAGGCTGTTTGAACATATTATTATGGGCGAAGCGACCGCGCGCCGACTCGAGAGGGTCATGGAGCAGCGGGCGCAGGGCTTGGTGCCGGAGGCCAATATCGCGGATTCGCGGTACCAGGACTTGATGGAAAAGCCCATGGACTGCATACGCGGCATTTACCGACACTTTGGCCTGTCATTGAGTGCGCAAGCAGAGCAGAAAATGCTGGATTACCTGTCCAAAAAGCCCAAAGGCAAATTTGGTGCTCACAGCTATCAAATTGATGAACAGCGAAAACAGGAGCGGGAGCTGTTTCGTCGCTACCAGACGCATTATGGCGTGCCAGACGAAGTCTAATGTATATCAAGCTTCAGGCGTTGGCAGTCATGGCGTTGAATTCCCGCCGATGTTGCGAGGTGTTTTTTACATGAAACTTGGCTCAGCCCTGATAATTTGCGCGCTGATTATTTGTGCTTATGCGGTGTTGTCGTTTTCCAAGAAGGGCGAAGTTGTCGGCACGATGGTTGGCAATGTGGAGCGCTGCGAGCGCCTGGGAGGGGCGGCCGAGTCGCTGTCTCATGCAACGATCAAGGCGGACAGCGGGCGCTACATCATTGCCAAGCTGCCCGGCTGCGAAGTCGGCGCCGACGTCACCATTCTGGTTAAACGCGGCGCGCTGTTTTTCAATACCGTATTTGCGGCTCAGCCGAAATAGGACGCTACCCTGTTCAGGACTTGACGTTCTCGGGACCCCAGAATGCCCGCATGGAACACACCTTGCCTTCGGCGTTGAACTCAAAGACATCAATCACATCAAGGGTCATGCCGGGTACATTAACTTGAAAGGGAAAGGCGACTTCATTGCCAGCCCCGCGTGGTTCGCCGGTTAGGGTCAGTTTGGCACCGCTGTTCAGACTGGCTTCGTAAAAGGCAACAATCGCTTCAACGCCGGTATGAATGTCCGTGCCGACCGGGTCTTCAACGGTGGCGTCGTCGGCGTATAGCTCGCGGATGATAGCGATATCGCCGGTTTCAAAGGCCTCCACATAGCGGTGGACGGCAGCAACCTTGTCTGAGTATTCCATTTTCTCTGCTCCTGAAGTTTGCACCAGTATAGGCACTTGTTTGGTGGTGACGAATGACGAAAGCGGCCAAGGCGATTGCATGCTGCCCTAGTGTGGTTTTAACTGTCCGGCACGCAGGCTGACTGCCAACACATAGTGTTAGTACCGTACAGAGATTGGACCTGACATGCATCCCGAATCAAAGCTCGCCAACCTGATCGATACGCTGCCGCAAACCGGGGCCATCGAATGGATTGGTGTGCGCCCGGCACGGGGCGAGCCGATGATCGCCGTGGAGTCTGCCCAGTTGATAGCGGGTAAAGGCCTGGTGGGAGACCGGTTTAAGGGCCGTTTTGGGGCTGCGAGACAGGTAACGCTGATTCAGCAGGAACACCTGCTGGCGATCGCAGGCTATTTGCATCGTGACACCATCGCCCCTGAAATAGTGCGCCGCAATATTGTGGTGTCGGGCCTGAATCTGCTGGCCCTGAAAAACAAACGTTTTGCTGTCGGCAAAGCTGTTCTGGAATACAGCGGACTGGCGCATCCGTGCAGCAAGATGGAAGCTGCTCTCGGTCCCGGTGGCTACAATGCCATGCGTGGCCACGGAGGCATCACGGCAAGGGTGATTGGCGGTGGCGTGATTCATGTCGGCGACAGACTGTTTGGGCAAAGTGAAGCGGTCAAGATGTGAAGCGCAGCTGAAAAACGGTGTCGCTGAATATCAGTGCCTGGATTCCGTTGGCGCTATACTTGAGAGGTTCACGGAGAGGGCAGTTCTATGCTGGCGGATCTGATTGATGACTGGGAGTACGTGCTCCAGTTCTGGTTTGGTAATTCACCCGATGATGGCGAAGTGGCGGCCAAGCACAGTGAGTTGTGGTGGGGTAAATCGGCGGACAATGATCAACTGATCTGGGCCAAGTTTTCGCACCGGGTAGAGCAGGCCAGCGCCGGTATTCTGACCCCGTGGCTCGAGCACCCAGACGGGCGGCTTGCCGCTATCATCCTGATCGACCAATTCCGGCGCAATATCTATCGCGATAAACCTGAAGCTTTTGCAGAAGACGAATTGGCGCGTCGCTGGTGCCGCGAGGGCCTGAACAACAACGTGGATACAGAGCTGCGGCCCATTGAACGGGTGTTTTTTTATCTGCCGCTGGAACATTCCGAGCGTTTGAAGGATCAGGAGGATTCTATACGCTTGTTTGCCCAGCTGCGCGACGAAGCATCAGTCGAGATGCGCCCACTGTTCGACTCTTTCTATGACTTTGCGCGACGCCACTACGACATCATCGAACGCTTTGGTCGCTTCCCTCACCGCAACGCCATTCTCGGCAGGGAATCGAGCGTGGAAGAAATCAGATTCCTCCGAGAGCCGGGCTCTTCCTTCTGAAGATTGTTATGCAGCCAAACGCCCGAGTTGGCGCAGTATGACCGAGAGACTCATATAGTCCGCCTGCTGGGTGCTGCGCACTTCGGCGATCAGGTCGCGCAGATAGTCGGTCTGGACACTCTGTTGCTGCACCCACGCCTGAATCTCCTTGATCGGGTCGGCCTTGCGTTTTATTTCTCCTGCGACCTTGGCGCACAGATCACGATGGCGTTGATAAAGGTCGTCGCGTAGGGCATTGCGTGCCAGAGCGTGCCACCGGGTTTCTGCTTCCAGTTGTTCGATCTGGCGTCGCACCCAGGTTATTTCCAGTGTGTCGGCAAGCTGGAAGTAGAGGGTGGCAGCTAGCTCGGCATCGGCGCGGGTTTGCTCTTTTAGCCAGGTGATGTCCGGCGCGGCATACAGTGCCTTGAGCGTTACCACACGGCGTGCCAGAGCGTCGGGCACGCCCTCAGTCTGGTAGTGTTTCAGTTTGTCATTGAGCAGGTTTAATTCTCCCGCGCTCAACAAGCGGTCAATGTTTTCGCTCAGCAGCAGAACCTCCGGCTGATAGCGGTCTATCAGCGAGCGAATGTCGGTAAGCGGCTGTTTGCTGTTCAACAGCCAAAGGGTGACGTGTTTAATCAGTCGCCGGGTTTCCAGCATCATTTTCAGTTGCAGGCCGGCATCAATTTTATTGTCGAGGGTTTCCAGTTCCTTCCAGAGATCACGGAGCCCAAACAGGTCTCTGGCAACAGTGTACGCACGGGCCATATCTTCAAAGCTGTTGCCCAGTTCATCGTTGAGCCGATGGGCGAAGGCGTTACCCATGCGATTGACCAGGCTGTTGGTGACGACCGTGCAAATGATCTCGCGCCACAGACGGTGGTCGGGAATCTGCGCTTCAAAGCGTTCAACCAGCTTGGCTGGAAAATAGCGCACCAACTCTTGGGCCAGATAGGGGTCTTCCGGCACGCTGGATTCAATCAGCAGCTTGTTGATATGGATCTTGGCATAGGACATCAGGCAGGCCAGTTCCGGCCGGGTGAGTCCGTCACCGGTCGTGCGGCGCGCCTGCAAACCTTTTTCATCGGGCAGGTTCTCCAGCTTGCGGTCGAGCCCGGCGTCTCGCTCAAGAATGCGAATAAGTTCGGCTTGTTCGCCAAGGCGCTCCGCAGCCTGCATCGACAGCATGCTGATCGCCTGCGTCTGCAGGTAGTTATTGCGCAGCACATTGTATTCGACTGCCGAGGTCATTTGACGCAGCAGGCGGTTGCGATCTGCCTGCTTGAGCTCACCCTCTGACACCAGTTGGTTGAGGAGGATTTTGATATTGACTTCGTTGTCTGATGAGTCGACGCCTGCAGAATTGTCAATGAAATCAGAATTACAGCGACCGCCGTGGCGGCAGTATTCGATGCGTCCGGCCTGGGTCAGACCCAGGTTGCCGCCTTCGCCAACGACCGCGCAGCGCAGCTCACTGCCGTTGACGCGAATGGCATCGTTGGCGCGATCGCCCACTTGCTGGTGTGTTTCGTGCTCGGCTTTGACGTAGGTGCCGATGCCGCCGTTCCACAATAGATCAACCGGTGCCTTCAGCAGGGCGTGAATCAATTCATCGGGGGTGTAGTCGCCGGGCTCCAGGCCAAGCGCTTCGCAGGCCTCGGCGCTAGGGCTGATGCGTTTATCTTTTCGCGAGTAGAGTGCACCACCTTTTGACAACAGGCGTTTGTCGTAGTCCTCCCAGTTTGAACGCGGCAACGTGAACAGGCGCTGGCGTTCCTTCCAGGTGGTCGCCGGAATCGGATTCGGATCGATAAAAATATGCTGGTGGTTGAAGGCCGCCTTCAGGCAAATGTGCTTGGACAGCAGCATGCCGTTACCGAATACGTCGCCAGCCATATCACCGATGCCCAGCACGCTGAAGTCCTCGCGTTGTATGTCTTTGCCCATTTCCCGGAAATGGCGTTTGACGGCCTCCCAGGCTCCCTTGGCGGTGATTCCCATTTTTTTGTGGTCGTAGCCATTAGAACCACCGGAGGCGAAGGCATCACCAATCCAGAAATTGAACTCCTCTGAAATACTGTTGGCTATATCCGAAAAGGTGGCCGTTCCCTTGTCAGCTGCGACAACAAGGTAGGGGTCATCGTCGTCGTGGCAGATCAGGCGATCCGGGCGAGTAATGCGGTTTTTGACCAGGTTATCCGTGATCGACAGCATGGCCCTGATAAAGGTTTTGTAGCAGTTAATCACTTCATCCTGAATGGCCTGGCGATCGCCTTGAGGGGGCAGCGCCCGGCAAACAAAACCGCCTTTGGCGCCAACCGGCACGATTACCGCATTCTTGACCATTTGCGACTTAACCAGACCGAGTACTTCGGTACGGAAATCTTCAGGTCTGTCAGACCAACGCAGTCCACCGCGGGCGACTTTGTCGCCGCGCAGATGAACCGCTTCTACCCAGGGGGAATGGACCCAGATTTCGTAGCGCGGCCGAGGTGCGGGGGCCTCGGGAATATCGCGCGGCGAAAACTTCAGCGCGTACACGGCTTGTTGATCGTCCAGGTAGTAGTTGCTGCGCAGTGTGGCCTGTATCAGGTGTTTGATGGAACGGATTAGGCGGTCAGCATCCAGGCTCTGCACTTCTTCCAGTGCAAACTGCAATTGCTCGTCGATTTTTCTGCAGCGTGTTTCCCGGTCACTAATCTGCGGTGAAAACCGGGCGTGAAACAGATCGATCAGAAGCCTGGCAAGGCCGCCGTGCTCCACCAGCAAGCGGCTGAGGTATTGCTGTTCAAAGTTACTTCCCAGCTGTTTTAAGTAGCGGCAATAGGCGCGCAGCAGCGCCGCTTCACGCCAGTTGACGTCGGCACTCACCAGCAGGCGGTTAAATTCGTCGTCGTCGCAGAGCCCTTGATAGATGGCAACAAAGGCTCGTTCAAAATTGCTGGAATCGCTCCAGAATACCTGATTGACGTCGACGGCAACCTGGGCGCGAAAATCCTGCACCCAGTAGCAGGTGCCATCGGCGGCGCCAACCGGGTAGAGGTCCTCCAGTAACAAGCGCAGCCCGAGATTGTTCAGACGCGGCTGGATATCCGACAGGGGGAGGGGCTGTGTTTTGAAATAACAACGCAGCTCGACCCGGTTTTCCAGTCTCGAAATATCCCGGTACAGCCGTACCGAGACAGGTTCTTCTGCGCTGTGCAGTTTTTCCAGATGCTCGATGTCTGAAAGCGCTTTTTCTGGCGATGTTTTGGCGGTGTACGCCGCGCTGAAGCCGTCCACATAATACCGGTAAATGGCTTGGGCCTGTTTGCGGTCGTAGCGCTCATAGATCAGGTCTTTCAGTCGGCCCTGCCAGCTTTCGGTAATACCGGCGACCAGTGCTTCGAGGGATTCGCTGTCTACCCGCAGCGGCGAGTCGGGTTGCAGTCGGGCAATCAGCTGTAGCCGGGCCATGCGTGAGTCGGTGAAAAAGATATTGAACTCGCAGCTGGAAGCGTTAAGTGCGGTGGCGACGACCTTCTGAATGCGTTCGCGTACGTGTTGGCTGTAGTTTTCTCGCGGAATATAAACCAGGATCGAATAGTAGCGGTGAAAGGGGTCAGCCCGGCTGAACACCCGAACCCGGTTATGCTCTTCAATGGCCAGTACGCCCATGGACATGTTGTAGAGCCCTTTGGTGCTGCTCTGGAACAGTTCGTCGCGGGGGAAGGTCTCCAGTATCTGCAGCAGCATTTTTGCGTTGTGACTGCCGGCGGGGAAGTGGGCCATATCCATGACCGCGCGAATGCGATCGGCCAGCAGTGGGATATCCAGCGCCCGGCTATTGTAGGCCGCCCGCGTCATCAAGCCGAAGAAGCGGTGCTCTCCGGTCAGCTTGCCGTTTTCGTCAAAGTCCTTGATTGCGATGTAGTCCATGGGCACGAAACGGCGCACGGGTGAAATGTCAGTCGACTTGGTGATGGTCAGCACCCGGCGGCTGTTCAGGTAATTCTCCAGGGTGAGCTGGCGCTCGGCTGGATCGCTGATGTGCTCCCAGGGTGCAGATTCCAGTTTTAGACCCAGCCGGGTATGGGGCGCGACCTGAAGTGATGGTTTGCCGTCCTTTTCGGTTAGATTGAGTTTCACATAACCGATAAAGGTGAGGTTGTTTTCGGTAATCCAGCCCAGGAAATTGGTTACCTGCCGGCGGGCCCGGGGTTTGAGTGGCGCCGGGCTGTTTTGGTAGTGTTCGCGCAAGGCAGCGGCTTTTGCGCGCATTGCCCGCCAGTCTTTGACGACCACCTCGATATTGTCCAGGGTTTCGTGCACCCGTTTTTTCAGCTGACTGATTGGCAGGGCGTTGATCGTCGGTTCCAATTCATAACGAACAAAAGATTCAGCCTGATAATCGGTGGTTTCCTGTTCTTTCCGATCCAGTGCGGTAATGCTTTGCAGGCGCCCGCGCCCGTCCCGCTTTACCCACAGAATCGGGTGGTTGGATTGCAACAGGTTATAGCCACTGTCGTAGAGTAGGTTGGAGATGGAGTCGAATATAAAGGGGCGGTCTGAGGAAACCATCTCAAACAGCACCGTGCCCCGTTCTTCATCTTCGCTGATATTGAGTTTAACGCTGTTACCGCGCCGGGTCGTTGCAAGCTCAAGGTGATGGCGGGTGATATCAAACAGTTCTGCACCGCTGCGCCGTTTCAGCTCCTGCTGGTCGATAACATCCCAGTAGCGATCGGCGATCCGAATCAGCTGTTGCTGCTCTTCTTTGGATGAGACGGACTTGCGAATGTAGGTGTGTAGCTTACTCAGGTTTGATTTCATTGCGAATCCAAAAATGTCTTCTACAGCATGAGCTTAGTAGAAGACGTGTCGAATTCAACCTTAGTATTACCGATAGCGCCCGCGATTCACGGGCGAGCGGCCGGATGCTGAGTCAGGGGCTTAAGCGAGCTCAGGATCAAACTCGATATGCAGGGTTTTCATGCTGTTCAGAAAGCTGGATCGCATATAGTTCGGCTGGTCGGCAAAACGGGGGTTGCGCAGCCGTGGAATGATCTCGGCAAACATCACCTGCAGCTCGAGCCGGGCCAGGTGGGAGCCGAGACAAAAGTG
>JBFHCW010000019.1:0-20415 GCA_041585035.1 Litorivivens sp. | reverse complement strand
TATTCTTATCGGCACCCACAAACTCCTCGGCGGCGACCTTAAGTACAACAACCTCGGCCTGGTTATCATTGACGAGGAACACCGCTTTGGGGTGCGCCAGAAAGAAGTACTGAAAGCGCTGCGCGCCGAGGTGGATATCCTAACACTCACCGCGACGCCCATCCCCCGCACGCTTAACATGTCCATGTCTGGCATGCGCGACCTGTCTATTATCGCCACCCCGCCCGCGCGGCGACTGTCCGTGAAGACCTTTGTTCGAGAATACGACACCGCCCTGGTACAGGAAGCGATCCTGCGGGAGATCCTGCGCGGCGGGCAGGTTTACTATCTGCACAACGATGTCAAAACCATCGAGAAAACCGCACGGGAATTACAGGAAGCGGTACCGGAAATCCGCGTCTCCATCGGCCACGGCCAGATGCGCGAACGCGATCTGGAACAGGTGATGAGCGATTTCTACCACAAGCGCTTTAACGTGCTGGTGTGCTCTACCATCATTGAAACCGGCATCGACGTTCCCAACGCCAACACCATTATCATTGAACGGGCGGATAAATTCGGACTGGCGCAGCTCCACCAGCTTCGCGGTCGGGTCGGGCGCTCCCATCATCAGGCCTACGCCTATCTGTTGACGCCGCCCGCCCGGCAAATGACTCCGGACGCTGAAAAACGCCTCACTGCCATCAGCGAAGCCGACACCCTCGGTGCCGGCTTTACGCTGGCGACCCACGATCTGGAAATTCGCGGGGCTGGCGAGCTGCTTGGCGACGAACAAAGCGGGCAGATCAGCGCCGTCGGCTTCAGTCTCTATATGGAAATGCTGGAACGCGCCGTTACCGCAATCAAGGAAGGCCGCACCATCGATCTGGAAAAGCCGGCCACCAGCACGGATATCAACCTGCGCCTGCCCGCCCTGATTCCCGACAACTATCTGCCGGACGTACAGGGCCGCCTGATTCTTTACAAGCGCATTGCCAGTGCCGCCACTGAGGATGACCTGCGCGAACTCCAGGTAGAAATGATCGACCGCTTCGGACTACTGCCCGATGCCACCAAAAACCTGTTCCGGCTAGCGCAGCTGAAACTCGAAGCGGACCGACTCGGCATTACCAAGGTAGAAGCGTCTGCTCAGGGCGGACGGCTGGAGTTTTCCGACGAACCCCGAATTGATCCCGCCAACCTGGTCACACTGGTGCAAACCCGGCCCGCTACGTTCAGGCTCGACGGTGCCACAGCCTTGCGCTTCTCTGAAGCCTTGACTGATAATGAAGCGCGCTTCGAGTTTGTCGAAAATCTGATAAGAGAGCTTGCCCCCGCCGCATGAAAAAACTCCCTCGCATTCTACTCGCCACGGCCCTGGCATTGACCAGCCATAGCCTTTTCGCCGATACAACGGAAGAGCCCCTTGACGGCTGGTATCAAGTTCACCTGGCCGTATTCGCTAACCGCACAGGCTCGGGCGAGTACGATGAAATATGGCGCAATCAATTGCAGCTGCGCTACCCGGAAGGTCTCATCCGCCTGAAAACCCGCCAACGTTTTCTTGAAGATCTCTGCGCACCCGACGATTCTGACGGCAGCTCAGAAAACCGCCTGTTGGAGATTCTCGAGCGCGTTGACGCCGGTGAGAGCTACCCCGAGGATTATCGCGAACCGGAAGCACCGGCTTCCACCCGAAAACTGGACCCCGCCTGCAAAGAGTTGTTTCCGGAACAATTCCCAGCCTCGGCTGAAGAAGAGTCCAATGCCCGCGCTGAAGCTACCGTAGAGTCAGCTCGCTCACTCCTCGGTGAGGCAGCCGCGACCGACGGAACCCAGAGCAGCGAAATGCAAGAACCACCTCGCCCATTTATTTTGCAGGACTCTATTCCCGACACCGAATTTTCCGACATGGTCAAAAAGATTCGCGGCGCCCACCGCTACCGCCTTCTGTTCAGCGGCAGCTGGCCACAGAAGCTAAACCCCAGAGCCAGCGCAACCCCGATTCTGATTCAAGGCGGCGACCCGGTTGGTCAGCATTTTGAGCTCGAGGGCTATATAAAAATTGCGCTGGAGCGCTACCTCCACATCGATACCGACCTGTGGCTGAGTGACTTCGGACAAGGCGCGGCCATATTGCAGCACGCTGAAGGTTTCGCCCCTTCAGAAGAGGAATTGCAGGCTGCCCGGCGCTCCGAATTCCCGGCACTGCCGACACCTTTTCCGGTGAACGACCCTGACTTCCAGCCGCGACAGGAGCAGGAGGAAAATCAAGACGATGCCTTATCATCAGACCCTGAGACCGAAGCGCGCCCTGCCAGCAACCTGGACCTGCTGTCGGCTAACGACAGCAGCTACTTCGTAGAGCGCACAGTTGTACTGCGCCAGAACCGGCGCATGCGCAGTGGTGAAGTGCATTATCTGGATCACCCGATGTTCGGGGTGCTGGTCAAGATCACCCCTATCAACGGCAAGACAGACGACAAAACGGCTATGCGCTGACGGCTGCCGCCAACACCTGCTTCACTGCCTGCATGCCGGAATCGATGACTTTCTGAATATCGGCCATGGTGATTGGCTCACTGCTCAGGCCTGCAGCGGGGTTCACAACCAGACATAGCGAGGCGTACTCCAGCGCCAGCTCGCGAGCCAGACCGGCTTCCGGCATGGCCGTCATACCGACCAGGTCCGCTCCGTCGCGCTGCAGACGCTGAACTTCGGCGGCGCTTTCCAGACGTGGACCTTGAGTACAGGCATAGACGCCGCCATCCACCAGCGGCATAGCCAGTTTCTGGCCGGCCGCCAAAATACAACGGCGCAAACCTGTGCTGTAGGGCTCCCCGAAGTCAACATGGTCCAGACCGCCATCGCTGCCATCGTAAAAGGTGTGTTCGCGTCCGTAGCTGTAGTCGATGATCTGATCCGGCACCACCAGTGCGCCGGTTCCACAATCCGGATGAATACCCCCCACCGCGTTGACGGCAATCACCTTACGAATTCCCATCGACTCCAAGGCCCAGATATTGGCCCGGTAGTTGATCTTGTGTGGCGGCAGGCGGTGACCATCGCCATGCCGGGGCAGAAAAACAAACTCGCTGCCTCGATAACGCATGCGCCGCAGCGCTGCGCTGGCCTCGCCATAGGGAGTCGGAATCGCTTGCGATGCGATCGTTTCAGCGCCCTCCCAGTCACACAGACCGGTGCCGCCGATAATAGCGATAACATCACTCACTGACTGACTCTCCCTCAATGTGTTCCGCCAATTCCTGTTGTAGCTTGACCGTCGTTGTCGGGTAAGCAACATCGGCATCGTGCTGGTGAATGATGCCCAGTATATCCAGCAGTATCGCCTGCTTGATGGCGTGGTATTTGACCCAATTGGTGGTTTTGGTAAAGGTGTAGATAAAGAAATCGAGCGATGACGGCCCGAAGCTGTTGAAGTTAACAATCAGCGTCTTGTTGTGATCTATATCGTCGTGCTGCTCAAGATAAGTCCGCACAGCCTCGACAATGGCCGCCAGTTGGCGGGCATCATCGTAGCGGACACCGATAGTTTCATAGATACGCCGGTTCAGCATGCGTGAAGGGTTTTCAACCGAGATTTGAGTGAAGGTTGCGTTCGGTACATAGAGCGGACGCTGGTCGAAGGTGCGAATGCGCGTTTGGCGCCAGCCGATGTTTTCGACGGTTCCTTCAATATTCTTGTCCGGAGAACGTATCCATTCACCGACCGCAAAGGGCCGGTCCAGATAGACCATCAGGCCGCCAAAGAAATTGGCCAGCAGATCTTTGGCCGCAAAGCCCACGGCGATACCACCGATACCACCAAACGCCAGCACGCCCGTCACGCTATAGCCCAGCGTCTGCATGGCAACCAGCACCGCCGTAATGATGACGGCCGTCTTTACCAGTTTGCCCAACGCCATCACGGTGGTTGGGTCGAAGGGTTCATCGGACTTGGTATATTCACCCGACAGCAGCCGCTGCTCGATTTGCCCCACCAAACCGACCAGAAACCAGGTCACTATCAGCACCGCAAGCACGGCGCGCAAGGAGTTGAGCACCGTGAATATTTCAGCGTCCGAGGTCTGCAGGATCAATTGCAGAGCGTAACTGAAGCCGACCAGCCAGATCATCCAGTAGGCGGGACGGCGAATAGACGCAAGCAGCGCGTCATCCCAGACGTTGTGGGTTCGCTCCAGGTGCGTCTGCAGACGATCCAGCGCCTTGCCCGTCAGATAATTGACGAGCGCCGTGGCCAGAACCGCCAAAAAAACCTTCCACAGCCAGGGGTAGTCTCCCACCGGCAACTTCTGCAGCCACTCATTAACCATCCGTCATCCCCTTAACGCCGTGCAGAGCTGTAAACAAAAAGGGCCTGCATCACAGGCCGGTGTTTTTCCCTAGAATATTTTTGTACGACAAGCCACCCGCTTATGCAAACTGTGCATAAAAATGCCTTGCCCGGCACCAAACGCCAGCGCCGTCAAAATTTTAAACAAATGAAAAACCAGCGATTTTACGCTTTATATCGGTTAATGCGTATCCTTGTTGGCATGAATTTTTTGCCCAAAACAGACTCTAGACAGCCACCCAGCGAGTGTTACTTTGTAGGGGTCGCGACGTACCGTGAGGAGCAAGCAATGAATAATGTCACACCTCAAGTGGGGAGCTGGTATAAAGACCTGCAACTCGGTTCGATTTTTGAAGTCGTTGCCATCGACGACGCCATCGAAACCCAGCTGTTGGACGGCGCAATTTGCGAATTCGACATGGAGAGCTGGGACGAACTGCTTCTGGAACCGGTAGAAGAGCCAGAGGACTGGCGCAACCCCTTTGAATTATCCGACGACGATTACCGCGACGCCAGTGACTACACCGGTAAGGGCTGGGACGACCCCCTGGGAGAAATTGAACCCGACACCATCAACGGCCTGATCGACGACGACTTCTAAAGCATAGCCAACCGGCTGAACTGTCTCCCCACCCTGTTCGCGCGCGACTTCCGTGGTCGCGCCTCGCATACCCCACCCCCTTGCACAAAAAAACTTGCAGCCCAGACCTTACTGTATATACTGACAGGACACTGTATATGCAAACAGGTTAAAAACATGAGCACACTGACAGCCAGGCAACAGGACGTTCTCAGCCTGATCAAGCGATACATAGAAGAAACCGGCTACCCGCCTACGCGCGCCGATATCGCTCGCGAGTTGGGCTTTCGCTCGCCCAATGCGGCCGAGGAGCACCTCAAAGCCCTCGCCCGCAAAGGTGCTATCGAAATGATTGCCGGCGCATCCCGAGGTATTCGGCTGCCGGCTTCCAGCAGCGGCATCCCCATCGTCGGCCGGGTCGCCGCCGGTAACCCCATACTCGCCGAGGAGCATATCGAGGATTACTGCGATATGCCGGGTGCGACCTTCTCACCGCGTGCAGATTACTTTCTGCGCGTTCGCGGTGACAGCATGATCGACATCGGCATTTTTGAAGACGACCTGCTGGCCGTCCATCGCACACCGATCGCCAATAATGGCGATATCGTTGTGGCGCGTATTGGCGATGAAGTCACCGTCAAGCGCTTCAAACCGACCAAAAGCAAGCACCAGATACTGCTGCTGCCGGAGAATAAGGATTACTCTCCCATTGAAGTTGACCTGCGCGAACAGGATTTCGCGATTGAAGGCCTTAGCGTTGGCATACTGCGGAGACACTGATTATGAATGCACAACAACACCTGCTTGCCCCCAGCGACGATCACAGCCGTATCGCAGAACTGCATATACCGGCCAGCAACCCGCTGTCTCGCCAACTGCTGCTGAGCGGCATTCTGCGCGAACTCAATGACACTGACGATAACCGCTGGGTTTGCTGGATTGGTGATATGTCAGTCAAAAGCTTCCTGAGTGACAGCGTGCGCAAGAGCGGCCATCACCTACTGCAGGTACTGGCCCGCAAGGCTGAAGACACCATGGGGTTGGCCCTCCGAACCCTGCAGGGCGGACGCAGCCACACGGTGGTGATGATGGCCCGAAAGCCCTTGAGCGAAAGCGCCTACGCGCAACTGGAATGGGCCGCCCGAAAAGGTCAGGCGGAATGCGTGATTATCTATCTGGAAGGGGTTCAATGAACCGTTTTGTTGCTCACGGTTGAATCCAGCAGGTCTTCCTCGCCTTCGATTTCTTCTTCGATGGCGATGTCAGGAGATTCAGAGGCCACCTGAATACCGGCCTGAATCATGGCTCTTGCAACCTCCAGTGGAGGCACGGCCATGAGCTGACGGGACTCCTCGGAGAAACTGATCACCACCAGTGGCTCGCCATCGTCATCTGAACGCTGCAGTACGATATCGCCGTTGGGGAGTTCCACGAGTTCGAGGTAAGAAAACACACTGACACCTTGTCTGGATGATGAGGCCACGCCTCTTCTGATACGCGAATTGTATCAACCCCCGCTGCCGGGGCCAAGGAAGCCTAGTACTCTTGCTGAGAATCCCGATGTCGGGCAAAGAGCGATGCGAGCTCATCGGCAATGTCAGACAGGGCCGACTGACCTGACAGGGCATTAGATACCGCCACCGGGATCAGGTCATTGCGATCCACAACCCCCATCCCGCCAGCGGTAGCCGGCATAAAGTTTTCATTCAGCAAGGCCGACAGCCACTCCTGATGACTTTCCTTTTCTGCCAGCTCGGCAATTTCCGGAATCTGCTCACCCTTCAACAGCTCCAATGCCTGCCTGGCATTCGAGGGGCGCAGTGTCTGTTGTTGTTGCTCACAAAGGTCAGCCAGATGGCAGCGGTAGGCCAGCTGGAGGTGAAATACCGCGTGATCGCGTTCAATCATCTCCCCGTGCTCGCCCCAGAACGGGTCTGACTCCAGACCCAAGCGTTCTATGCACTTGCGAGCCAGAAACAGCTGCAGGTTGGCGTGAGCACGAACACTGGCAGCCACATTACTCTCCTTTGGGCTTGGCGGCAGCTTTCTTCTTAGCGGCCGCTTTTTTCTTGGCCGGGGCTTTTTTCTTTGCGGGCGCTTTCTTTCGCGTCGCCTTTTTCTCTACCTGCCATTTACCATCGCGGTAGAACGCCGCCCAGCCTGTCGGTTTGCCGCCGTCTTCCGTCTGAACATAGTGTTCCTGGCTTTTGCGACTGAAACGGATCACCGTGGGCAACCCCGCATCGTCGGCGACAGGCGCCGAAAACAGGTAATTGTATTTACTGTCGATCTCTTCCTTGTGCGGCAGTATTTCGGCTAATAGCGGTGCGCGCGTCTCCCGGTTTTTAGGGAACCCCTTTGCGGCTAGAAACAGGCCAGCCGCGCCGTCGCGCAGCACGTAGTAATCGTCGACCTTTTCACAGGCCAGCTCCGGCATGGGCACCGGATCCATTTTCGGCGGTGCCGGTTCGCCGCTGCGCAGGAGCTTACGGGTGTTTTTGCAATCGTCGGCGGTACAGCCAAAGTATTTGCCAAAACGCCCTGTCTTGAGCTGCATGTCGGCACCGCATTTGTCACACTCGATCACCGGGCCGTCGTAACCCTTGATCTTGAATTGACCCTGCTCTACCTCAAAACCGCTACAGTCCGGATTATTACCACACACGTGCAGTTTACGGGTCTCGTCAATCAGATAGCTGTCCATTGCCGTGTTGCACTTGGGGCAGCGATGACGATTAATCAACAGTCGCGATTCTGCCTCATCATCAGCATCGGCCCGCACCACCTCGTCGCCGGGAATCAGGTTGATTGTGCGCTTACAACGCTCCTTGGGCGGCAGCGCGTAACCGGAGCAGCCGAGAAATACGCCCGTGCTGGCGGTGCGGATCTGCATATTGCGCCCGCAGTCTGGGCACTCGATGTCCGTCTCCGAGGGCTGATTACTGCGCATGCCGGCGTCTTCCGCACCAGCTTGCTCCAGGCGCTTGGAAAAGTCCCGGTAGAAATCGTTGAGCAGCTCCCGCCAGTCCTTCTTGGATTCGGCCACTTCATCCAGGGATTCTTCCATCTTGGCGGTAAAGCTGTAGTCCATCAGATCGCTGAAGCTTTCCACCAGCCGGTCGGTAACGATGTCACCCATCTTCTCGGCGTAGAATCGGCGGTTTTCCACCCGCGCGTAACCGCGATCCTGAATCGTGGAAATAATCGCGGCGTAGGTTGAGGGACGACCGATACCCCGTTTTTCCAGCTCTTTGACCAGTGAAGCTTCGGTATAACGCGGCGGCGGTTTGGTGAAGTGCTGGGTCGGATCAATCTTGATCAGGTCCAGATCATCCCCGACTTTGACATCAGGCAATTCCGTATCGTCGTCTTTCTTGCCCGCCGGGGGCTGCACCCGCAGGTGACCATCAAAGCGCATCACGCGACCGCGGGTTTTCAGTTCGAAGTCGCCCGCGGTGACCGTCACGCTGGAGCTGGTGAACTCGGCTGGCGTCATCTGGCAGGCCACAAACTGGCGCCAGATCAGCGTGTAAAGCCGCTCTGCATCGCGCTCCATGCCTTTCAGCTGGGTTGGCTGTGTCGTTACATCGGAGGGACGAATTGCTTCGTGAGCCTCCTGAGCGCCTTCCTTGCTGCTGTAGCGGTTGGGTTGCTCTGGCAGATAGCGTTTGCCGTATTGATCAACAATAAAATCTCTCGCCTGATTCACCGCGTCGGCGCTGAGATTGGTTGAGTCGGTACGCATGTACGTGATGTAACCCGCCTCATAGAGTCGCTGGGCAAGCATCATGGTTTTCTTAACCCCGAAACCCATGCGGGTACTGGCCGCCTGTTGCAGGGTTGAGGTAATAAAGGGGGCGGAAGGTTTTGAGGTGGTCGGCTTGTCTTCGCGCTCGCTGACCTTGTAGCTGGACTGCTGCAGCGCCTGAACGGCCGCCATGGTCAGGTCTTCGCTGCCAGGCCGGAAGTTGTTGCCCGCCTGCTTTTTCACCTCTACACGCAGGTCGCCCTTGGCGTGTTTCAGATCAGCGTGCACTTGCCAGAATTCTTCCGGAATAAAGGCCCGTATCTCGCGCTCGCGCTCAACAATCAGGCGCACCGCCACCGACTGAACCCGCCCCGCCGATAGGCCGCGTGCGACCTTGGACCAGAGCAAGGGGGACACCATGTAGCCCACTACGCGGTCGAGAAAACGGCGAGCTTGCTGGGCGTTGACGCGATTCAAGTCCAGACTGGAGGGCTTGGAAAAGGCTTCGGTAATCGCTTTTTTGGTGATTTCGTTAAACACCACGCGCCGGTAGCGACTTTCATCGCCAGCAATGGCTTCGCGCAGGTGCCAGGCAATGGCCTCCCCTTCGCGGTCCAAATCCGTTGCGAGATAGACGTAGTCGACTTCGTTGGCGAGCTTTTTCAGCTCGGCGACCACCTTTTCCTTGCCAGGCAAAATCTCATAGCGCGCGTCCCAGCCGTTGTCAGGGTCAACGCCCATTCGGTTAATCAGCTGCTCACGGGCTTTTTTACGCTTGTGCTTGGCTTTTTCTTCCGGCGACAGCTTGCGGGTCTTGGCTGCCGCCTGGGCGCGCGCCTTCGGGTCAACGGTTTTCGTGCCGCTACCGCTGGTCGGCAAATCCCGGATATGACCAACGCTGGACTTCACGATGTAATCGGGGCCCAGATACTTGTTGATGGTTTTTGCTTTCGCGGGTGACTCCACGATTACCAGCGATTTAACCATAATTTCCTTCTGACATTTTCTTACCTGTGGCTTGCACCACACTGGACGAGGCGACATATATAAGGGGTCGCCCTCTAAGGGTCAAGCTCAAGGCCCCTAAGTTACTGAATTTGGGGGAAGGGCGCACAATCTCATATCGGATCAGCGGCGACAAGTTCAAATCTTGGCTGCACACGCCCATCGCGCTCAATGGTTTCCGTAAACATCGCCAGCGGCCGAACCCACAGACCTCGCTCTCCGTAGAGCGGGCGATACACCACCAGCTCTTCTTCAGTCTCACTGTGTCTGGCTACGCCAAGGACCTGATATTCGCCGCCTTTGTAGTGACGGTAGCGACCGGTTTTCAATTCACTTTCTGGCATATCGCTCTCCACCCGCCAGTTGTCGGACCTCTTCCAGCAGCTCGGCCACTGTGTCAACTGTTGACTCATCGCCGCGCTCGCGCCAGTAGAGCGCGTAGCCCTCAGCGCCCGATTCCAGCGCCACCATATCCGGCGTCAGGCGCGCACGCAACGCCGCCGACTGCTCTTTGAGTGGCCCAGGGCAGCGTTCGGATACCGCCTCCTCGCCTTCAGGAGGCTCTCGCCAGATCAGCCACTGGGGCCGATAAAAGCGCTTTTCCCTGACAATTGGCAGGCAGTAACGAACCGCCAGACGTGTAGGCTCTTTTCTGACCCTGTCGCGCCGAGACTGGGGCAGCTCGGTAATATTGATACTCAAGCCCAGCGACTGGGCGTGCTGGCGTAATCGCGCCTGCCGACGCTGGGCCGGGGTCGGCATCACCCAGACCACCGGCGCCACCACAAAGGCGACCACGAAGAACGCTATGATCCAGGCCAAAATTGCCTCCTAAACACTGGACGGACGGGTTAATCTGTACCTTAATGAAAGGACGCAATGCACCTGCGGAGGGCAAACATCCATGCAAAATTATCAGTGTGTCGTGACTGCAATCGACCTGTCTGAAGAGTCAGCAGCCGTCGTAAACCGCGCCAACGATATTGCCACTCGCAATCAGGCCATGCTGCATCTGGTTCACGTGATAGAACCGCTGAGCCTCGCCTATGGTGGCGATATACCGATGGATTTCTCAGGTGTGCAGGACCAGCTTCAGGAACAGGCGGAAAAACAACTCGAGCAGTTTGGCCAACGCTATCAGATAGCCCCCGAGCGCCTGCATTTAATGATAGGCCGACCGGAGAGTCAAATACATCAACTGGCCGAAGACGTTGCCGCCGATCTGATTGTGGTCGGCAGCCATGGCCGACAGGGGCTGGCATTGATTCTCGGCTCTACCGCCAACGGCGTACTGCACGGCGCGCATTGCGACGTGCTGGCTGTACGCGTCGGTGACTAGTCTGCCAGCCACTCTCGTAAAGCCAGATCATCAAAGGGCCAACCCAATTCGGCACCGTCTGACAGGCGCTTGAGCACTGGAATCCGCACCCCATAAAGCTCAATCAGCTGGTCGTCGTTGGCAATATCGATTTTTTCAACCTGAAGACCTGCCCTCTGCGACTGAAGGTCGCGCAGCAGTTCTTCTGCGAGCTCGCAAAGGTGGCAGGCCGAGGTACTGTAGAGAACAAGTGCCGTCACGCTGTCAAAACAACCGAAAGACCATATTGACCTGTCCCAGTGACAGCTTGTCACCGTCGCGCAGACGCCCTTTCATCTCACGGCGGCCGTTGATCTTGATGCCGTTGGTAGAGTTCGCATCAATAATCTCCCACGCGCCTCCTGAGAACTGCAATGTCGCGTGCTGACTGCTGACACTCGGGTCACTGAGCGGAAATTGACACGTGTTACTGCGCCCAATACTCCAGCGCTCTGACTGCCCCTTGGCGATCAGTCCGACGACCCGGGATTTGTGGTTGCCGCTGGTGATCACCAGCGCCGCACTGACCTTGCGGTCTTTTGGCAGGCTGCGATCAAGTAACCGGTCGATCTCTTCCCTGGAAAAGGATGAGCCCCCCAAAGTCTGACTGCTCTCGCCCGACTCCCCCCAGTCTGCAGGCAGTGGAAATGCCTGATGAAAGGCGGTCTCAGATCCGGCGTCCTGCTCTTCTTCGATGACAATGGACGACGAGGCAGGCACTTGACTGGTACTGCCGAGATTGCGCATCACCAGCGTAGAACTGCCGCTCTCCGGCGACACCAGATGATAGGCAGCAGAATCAAATTTGATGACATCGCCGGGTTTGACGGTGGTGAGTGCATCAATCTGACGTTTATTGACGTAGGTGCCGTTGGTTGAACCAAGATCTTCCAGTACGACTTGTCCGTCCTGCACAGAAATTCGCGCGTGCTGGCGCGAGGGATAGCCTTCGCTCACCACCAGATCGCAATCCTCATTGCGGCCTATGGTATAGCTGCCACCATCGGCCAGGGCAAACTCCTCCCCATTGGCAACGGAGACCAGCAGAAACTTCACGTCCATTTAACCTTCCCCAAGCGCTCCCCTATTGACACAGCCACCATGCAACTGTGCCAAAGTATATCACCAAAACCGACACCCCAAATAAAAACGCCCGGCCAAAGCCGGGCGTTTCACTGGCAACGTCACCTTAATCAGATATCGTAGCCAGCCTCATTGTGACCGACAATATCCAGGCCTTCGGTTTCTTCTTCCGGGCTGACCCGCAGACCACAGATCAGCTGCACAACTTTCAGCAGAATGAAAGTCACCACTGCAGTATAAGCAAAGGTCGCGCCGATGCCGATCAACTGCACACCCACCTGTGATGACATGGTGACTCCTTCGGCGTAGCCCTGACCGCTAAAAATACCGAGCTGGTCGCTGGCAAAAATGCCGGCCATAAAAGTCCCGAGAATACCGCCAACACCGTGCACCGGAAACACATCCAGCGAGTCGTCGATCTTCAAAACCTGCTTGATGGTCAGTGTTGCATAAAAGCAGATGATGCCCGCACTAATACCGATAACCAGCGCCCCTGCCGGGCCGACAAAGCCCGAGGCCGGAGTAATGGTGCCCAGACCTGCCACCATCCCGGTGACCGCACCCAGCGCACTGGGCTTGCCAAAGCGAATCCACTCAATGCTCAGCCAGGTAAACGCGCCAGCCGCAGCCGACAGGTGGGTTACCAGCATCGCCATCGCCGCGTCGCCGTTGGCTGCCAGCGCACTGCCGGCGTTGAAGCCAAACCAGCCAACCCAGAGCATTCCAGCCCCCATCATAGTCATGGTGAGGTTGTGAGGAGGCATCGCTGTGGTAGGAAAGCCCTTGCGATTGCCCAACACCAGCGCCGCGACCAATGCCGCCACGCCCGCCGTCACGTGCACCACGGTGCCGCCGGCGAAGTCCAGGAGGCCCATTTCGGCGAGCCAGCCGCCGCCCCACACCCAGTGGGTGATTGGCGCGTAAACAGCCAACAGCCAAAGCGCCGAAAACAGCACCACGGCCGAAAAGCGCATTCGCTCTGCAAAACCACCGACGATCAGCGCCGGGGTGATAATGGCAAAGGTCATCTGGAACATAACAAACAGGGTCTCGGGAATGTCGCCTGAGAGAGTGTCTTCGCCTACACCGTTAAGGAAGGCGCGCGCACTCAAGCTACCCATAAAGGCATTGCCTTCCGTAAAGGCAATACTGTAGCCGACCACAAACCAGAGTACCGAAGCGACACAGGCTATGGCGAAGCACTGCATAAGTACGCTCAGTACGTTCTTGCTGCGCACCAAACCGCCGTAGAACAGGGCCAGGCCCGGCAAAGTCATGAACAGCACCAGCGCTGTCGATGTCAGAATCCAGGCGGTATTTGCGCCATTTAACTCATCGGCCATCGCGGTCGATGCCATTGCCAGGCCGGAAAGCGCCAGGCCCCATCGCATTACATTGTTCATAAGTCTCCCCAGATTTCGCACCATTTCAGTGCCATAATTCATCTAGTCACCACTTTAGTGCACCGATGGTGCCCGCGGATCATCTCTATGCACCGATTTGAGGATAGACTGTATCCGGTAAAAGACCCGGTAACCGCCGCGGCTGGCAGGCCTGCAGCGATACCGGCGCCCAATAATCGATCATCGAATCGGTGCCATGCGCCAGATTAGAGCAATAACTGTGCCATTGAGGTGCGCAACGCGATGACTCCAGCCTTTCTATCGATTACAGCAAATTCATTTGTACCATCATTCCCAGTGGTTTAAGTTTTTAGTCTATTTTCTGTGATTAGCGATTATGGCTCTCTTTTCCAAACCCACCGCCCGCGCCCTGGCTATTCTGGATCTGCTAACCTCCAACCCGCAGGAAGCCTTCGGACTTACCGAAATTACCCGCAAACTCGGGCTGAACAAGGCCACCTGCCACGCCATATTGACGACGATGGCGCACTATGGCTTTCTGGTTCAGGATCAGCGCAGCAAGGCCTATCGCCTGGGGCCAAACATCGTCGCCGCGGGCAACGCTGCTTTTGCGCTGTTTCCGGTACTCGAATACGCTCGCCCCGAACTGGAAACCCTGGCTCAAAAGCTGGGTATGGGCTGCGGCGCAGCGGGGCGCAGCGGTCGCAATCTGGTGCTGCTCGCCCACTACGGCAACTCCAACCCCATGCTGTCGCCCTATCAGTTGGGAATGCGGCTCCCCTTTATGGCACCGCTCGGGGCAAGCTTTATCGCCTGGTCCCCCGCGAAACAGCTGGAACAGTGGCTTGAGACAGGCCAGCAACAACTCGGCAACGACCTTGACGAACAGCTGGATCAAAAACTGCGCATTTCAGTTATCGCCATTCGCGCCCGAGGCTTTGAGGTCACGTTGAAAACTGAGGCGGAAGAGACCCTCTTCGACGATTTGACACAATTACGGGGTACCTGGGATATCGATGCACTGGAACAGGTCACCGGGAAATACCAGAAATCCCTGCTGCAGTCGCACTACCATCTCGACCGGATTGATCCAGGCACCCGCTACCCGGTGTGTAACATCACCGTGCCGGTATTTGGCTACGATCAGCTGCCGGAGCTGATGTTTTCCACTGGCACCATCACCCGCGACCTCAGCGGTCAGGAAATACTTGATATTGCCGAGCAGTTGAAAGCCGCTGCTGAGCGGGCGCGCCTCTCTGCTTCCCGCGCCTACAACCGCTCACAAGCCTGAGGCCGGCCGTGTCCTCAGCTGCCAGAGACACCATGCCGGTCAAGGCCTTCCGCTCACTGCTGAGAGTCGTAGCCAATCACGGCTACAAGGTGGAGGAGGTACTGGCCGACCTTGATCTGGAGGACTACAACGTCCTCGGTCAGGACAAGCCTGCGCTAAGCACAGTGCCCACCCGCGTCTATAGCCGGCTGTACCGGCAACTGATGATTCTGCTTCAGGATGAAGCCTTCGGCATGATGACGCCGGACCGGGCCCCGCCGGGCACCTTTCGCATGATGTGCCTGTATATTCTGGGCTGTAAAACCCTGCGACAGGGTATTATTCGCAACGCGGAATTCCTCGACTATTGCGATCAGTTTCGCCAGGCCAACGCCGCTAGACGCATCCCGATTACTGACGATCCCCGCACCGGTCACTGCCTGATCCGGTTTACGCCGCCAGCACAGAATGACAAGAACGCCGGCCACCCCTCCCAGGCTTCGACGCTGTATATGATGTGGCGCCTGTTTAGCTGGTTTACCGGCAACCCGCTAGCCCCCGAGGAAGTTCACTTTGTCAGCGAAGACGAGCGGTTGATTCGGGAATACCAGTCGCTGTTTGGCGCACCCGTGCGTGGTGGCATGAAAGAATACGGACTGATACTGGCTGAAGAGCTACTGGACAGTCCCTTAGTGCAAACGGAAAACTCACTACAGGGTTTTCTCCGTTCTGCGCCCTACCCCTTGATCAGTCGCAGCGATCCCGCGGACAATGACGCCTATCAGGAAAAGGTCAAAGCGATCTTCGCTCACCACCTCGGCAGCGATGTTCCTTCGGCCCAGAAAATTGCAGAACACCTGAATATGTCGGTGCGAACGCTGCACCGGCACCTGCAGAAAGAAGGCACCAGTTACCAGTTTCTAAAAGATGAATTTCGCAAGGAGACGGCACTGGCCTATATCAAGCGGCGCGAACTCAAGATCAATACGATCGCCTTGCTGATGGGTTTTCAGGACGGCAGCGCGTTTCATCGCTCATTCAAAAAGTGGACCGGCCTGTCACCCGGCCAGTACCGCCACCAACTGGAAAAAACACAGTGAACCAGCAGGATTCCGAACAGTACCTTGCCCGCAAGCAGTTCTTCGAGCAGATGCTGACCATCTACGGCCGAAAGCCGGTGCTGGAAGCATTGCAGGACGAATCCCTGCCCGCCTATCGGCTGCACCTCGCCGACAGCAACCGCAAGGACGGCATCATTCGCGATATTCAGGCCCTGGCCCAGCAGCGCGGTATTGAAACGCTGTTTCATTCGCGCGATGCCCTGGCCCGCATATCCCGTAATGGTCGCCAGGATCAGGGCGTAGCACTGGATATCACCCTGCCAGGCTATCGCGATATCACAACCCTGAGCGAACCGCTCCCTGAAAGCTTGCGATTGCTGGCGCTGGACCGCATTACCAACCCACAGAACCTGGGCATGATCATTCGCAGCGTTGCCGCCAGTGGAATCGATGGTCTGCTGTTGCCCAAAAATGGCTGTGCCAGCCTTGGACCACTGGTCATCAAAGCCAGTGCCGGCACCCTGTTCAAGGCCCCCATCTACCACTGCCAAGAGCTGCACCGCACCCTGGAAGGTCTGCAGCAACGTGGCTGCCGTATTGCCACGCTATCCTCTCACGCCAAGGAGTCTTTGCTGGACTGGCAACCTCCGGGGCCAACCGTGTATGTTCTGGGTAACGAGACAGAAGGCGTTTCCAAAATCATCAGCAAACTGAGCGACACCGCCTTGGGGATCCCTATGCACAATGGCGTTGAGTCACTTAACGTAGCCATAACCGCTGCGCTGATTGCCTTCAAACGCTGAGCCAGCCATCTATACTAAAAAAAGCAACATCATCACTTCCCGGAATAGCGTTTATAAGCCCATTGATTTGGGGAATAAAATCGAGATACCGTAGACTCAACGACAGGAAGTCCGCAGTAAGTCGTTATCGATACTGAAAAAACTGGGGGTACTATGAGTAAGCTGTCCATGATGGACTTGGCATTCTTTTTGACGGAAACCGAGGCGAGTCCGAAGCACGTTGGCGGCCTCATGATCTTCCGGAAACCCAAAAACGCGGGGCCGGACTTTGTCAAAGAGCTTTACACTGAGCTGCTCACTACTACCGATCAGGTCAAACCGCCCTTTAACCAGATTATTCACTTCGCGAAACTGGGCCTGCCGGAATGGCGCCGGGCGGAAAACTTTTCTTTGCACGATCATATTTTCTATCGCGAATTACCTGCGCCGGGAAACCGGCGCACTCTCAACCGCCTCGCCGGCGAACTGCATACCCCGAAAATGGATCGCAGTCGACCGATGTGGGAATTCCATCTCCTCGATGGCATGGATGACAATCGCTTTGCGGTCTACACCCGCCTGCACCATGCCTACGCCGATGGGGTAACCATTACCCGCTGGACGATTCGCAGCTTTTCCGAATCACCCCGAACCAAGAAGATCACCCCAGTGTGGTCCGTACCAACAGAGCGCGAGCATCGCGAACGCGAACGGCCTTCTATAGGCAGCATTGTCAGCACACTGTTCAGCAAAAGCCGCGATCAGTTAAAAATGATGGCAGGCTTATCAAAACTCACTACTCAGCTGGTACTGGAACAAGTCAATCTCACAAAAAATGCGGTCGCGGTTCCCTTTACCTCCAGCCACAAAACCGTGCTTACCGGACAGGTTTCGGCGGGACGTCAGGTATCAACCGCCACGGTACCGATGGAACGGGTCAACCGGCTGCGCAAAATTACGCGCTCAACCCTGAACCATGTCGCCCTCAGCTGTATTGACGGCGCCCTGCATCGCTATCTGGAAGAGTGCGGCACCGATCTTGAAGAACCCATCACCATCCAGATGCCCGTAAACCTTCGCACTGAAGGCGAGGCGGAAGGGGGCAACCGTATTGGTATTGTCCTGGTGGATCTGGCGCGAAAAACCCAGGATCCATACGAACGCCTGCGTGAAATCGGCTTTACCCTGCGCAACGTGCGCTATCAGGTCGACGGCGTTGCGCCATCATCGGTTATCGCCTATACCCTAACGCTGGGCGTGTTTGCACAACTGGCAGAACTGCTTAAACTCAGCGATGTATTGCCGCCGCTTGGCAACACACTGGTTTCCAATGTACCCGGGCCGCGCAACGCACTCTACATTCGCGGAGCACGGCTAGAAGAAAGTTACCCGATCAGCGCCTTGACGCCGGGCAACCATATGAATATCACGCTCTACAGTTACGACAGGCATCTGCATTTTGGTCTTGTGGCATCCCATGCCCTTCCCAATCTGGACAAACTCGGCGGTTACATTCACGATGCCTTTATCGAGCTGGAGCAGGCAGTCGATCTGAGCAACGCATAATCAAATAAAACAAATATCGCTTTTTAATCGAGGAGCAAGGCATGAACTACTTTGTCACCGGCGGAACCGGTTTTATTGGACGTTTTCTAATCCAAAACCTCTGCAAGCGCGACGGCACCGTCTATGTGTTGGTTAGAAAAAGCTCCAAACACAAAATTCAAACGCTGATAGAACAGTGCGGCGTCGATAAAGATAAAATCGTCGGCATCACCGGCGATCTTTCCAAGAAACGCCTGGGCGTTTCCGCCAAGGATATGAAAGCACTGACCGGCAAGATCGATCACTTCTACCACCTCGGCGCCATTTACGATCTGAAGGCCGATGCGGAGAGCCAGGAGCTGACCAACGTCGAAGGCACCCGCAATGCGGTAGCCTGCGCCGAACAGCTGCAAGCAAAGTGCTTCCACCTGGCCAGTTCCATTGCCGCCGCAGGACTCTATCGCGGCACCTTCCGCGAAGACATGTTTGACGAGGCCGAGGGGCTTAAGCATCCTTACTTCCGCACCAAGCACGTGAGCGAAGGCATCGTGCGCAAGGAGTGCTCTATTCCCTGGCGCGTATACCGGCCCGCCATGGTGGTCGGACATTCCAAAACCGGTGAAATGGACAAAATAGACGGCCCGTATTACTTCTTCAAGGTATTGCAGAAGTTCCGCCGCATGCTGCCACCCTGGGTATCGTTGATTGGTATAGAAGGCGGCCAGATGAATATCGTGCCGGTGGATTACGTCGCTGACGCCATCGACCACATCTCCCACAAACCCAAGCTCGACAACACCTGCTTTCACCTGACCGACCCCAACTCCAAGCGGGTGGGCGAAGTTCTGAACATTTTCGCCGAAGCCGGCCATGCGCCGCGCATGGCGCTGCGCATCGACAGCAGAATGTTTGCCTTCATTCCGGACAGCATCCGCGGCATGCTGGCCAATCTACCCCCCATCAAACGCATTATGCAGGCAGTACTGGGTGACTTCGGCATCCCGGCCGATGCGCTCAAATTTGCCAATATGCCGACACGCTACGACACCCGCGAAACCGAGCGCGCGCTGAAGGGCAGCGGCATCAAGCTGCCGCAGCTGGAAGACTACGCGCCGGCAATCTGGGATTACTGGGAACGTAAACTGGATCCGGACCTGTTCAAGGACCGCACCCTGAAAGGCAACGTTGCCGGTAAAGTTGTGGTCATCACCGGCGCCTCCTCCGGGATCGGTAAGGCCGCTGCCCTGCAGCTGGCAGAAGCAGGCGCCCAGGTCGTACTGGTTGCCCGCAGCATTGAGAAACTGGAAGAAACCCAGAAAGAAATCAAAGACGGTGGCGGCGTATCGTTTGCCTACCCCTGCGATGTTTCTGACATGGAATCCTGCGACAAGCTGGTGGAAACCGTCCTGAAAAACCACGGCCACGTGGATGTGCTGATCAACAACGCCGGCCGCTCCATCCGCCGCTCACTGGAGCTCACCTTTGACCGTTTCCACGACTTCGAGCGCACCATGCAGCTGAATTACTTTGGCGCAATCCGGCTGATTATGGGCTTTGCCCCGGCCATGCTGGAACGCCGTCAGGGTCATGTCATCAATATTTCATCCATCGCGGTGATCGTTGGCACCTCGCCCCGCTTCTCCGCTTACGCCGCGTCCAAGTCGGCTCTCGATGCCTTCTCACGCAGCGCCGCAGCCGAGTTTTCAGACCGCAATATTGCCTTTACCACCATCAATATGCCCCTGGTTCGCACGCCGATGATTGGCCCCACCTCGATTTACCAGGCCGTACCGACGCTGACACCAGAAGAAGCGGCTAACATGATAGGCGAGGCCATCGTCAAACGACCCAAGCGTATCGCGACACCGCTGGGTATCACCATGCAGGTGCTGAATGCGATTATGCCCAAGGCGACCGAGATCATTATGAATATGGTCTTCAAAACCTTCCCGGACTCCTCCGCGGCCAAAGGCGCCGAAGGCGAGGCGAAAACCGAAGCGTCCGCAGAGCAGGTGGCACTGGCTGCTGTGCTCAAGGGTATTCACGTCTAACCGCCCGGGCCGCCCTCGGGCGGCCCTCTGCTCTCCCTTTCCGCCCCTCAGATCAAAACTATTTCAATTTTTTTTGATCCGGGGTATTGACGCCAGACACACTTAGCCCGACATTAGCGCCGTTTTTATCGCCCCCGGTTTTGGCCACAGGAGAGTCTGCCAGGCGTGTTGGAGATCCGTAACGTATCACGCCGGTTCGGCGACTTTCAGGCACTCAATGAGGTCAGTCTTCAGGT
>JBFHCW010000018.1:0-20635 GCA_041585035.1 Litorivivens sp. | reverse complement strand
AGGGTGACATCGATGCCTGCACAGTGCAGTTCCCAGCTTGTCAGACGTGAGCCTTGAAGTAGAGGGCGGGTTTCATTCGCGTACACACGAAACGAAATGCCCTGTTCGTGGGCGAGATAGAGCGGGGCGGTGGCTGTGCCGATACCGCCAGTGGCCAGGGCGCCGGCATTGCAATGGGTCATGACCCCACAGCCTTCGTGAATCAGAGGCAGCGCCTGCTCACCAATGCCACGGCACAAGGCCTCGTCTTCGGCATGGATCGCCTCCGCTTCGCGCACCAGTCGATGCCACAGCGCTTTACTGTCGCCGGAAAAACCATCACCAAGTTGTTTGAGGCGCTTCAGTGCCCACTGCAGGTTAACAGCAGTCGGACGTGAGCTATTGATGTAGTCAGCCTGGCGATTGAGTTCGGCAAGGAATTCGGGCAGGGCAAGGGCAGTAAAGGGCGCGAGCACCACACACAGCCCGTAGGCAGCCGCGATGCCGATGGCCGGTGCGCCGCGCACTTTCAGTGCGTGAATGCTGGCGTAGAGCTGCTCGGCACTTTCCTGTTTTTCGTAGTGCACATCGTGGGGCAGGCGAGTCTGGTCGAGTAACCACAGCTCGCCATTTTCCCAGCGTATCGCCTTGGGAAAGTCGCCTTTCATCGACGGGTGGGCAGCACGTCTTTTAGCTTGTTGTGCATATCCAGAATGGCGGCTTCAGTGTCTTCCCAGCCGACGCAGCCGTCAGTGACGGAAACACCGTATTTCAGGTCTGCCAAATTTTCAGGGATCTTCTGGGCTCCGCCGTTGATATGGCTTTCCACCATCAGGCCGACAATGGATTTGTTGCCTTCCAGAATCTGGTTGGTCACGTTCTCCATGACCAGCGGCTGCAATTCCGGTTGCTTATTGGAATTGGCGTGGCTGCAATCGACCATGATATTGGCGGGCAGCTTATGCTTGGCCAGCTCCGCTTCTGCCAGTTTGATATGCACAGAGTCGTAATTCGGGCCGCCACTGCCGCCGCGAAGTACCACGTGGGCGTAGGGGTTGCCGCGAGTGTGAATCACTGCGACCTGACCTTCGTTGTTGATACCCAGAAAACGGTGGGGCTTGGACGCTGATTGCATGGCGTTGATCGCCACTTCCAGCGAACCGTCAGTACCGTTCTTGAAACCAACCGCTGAAGACAGGCCACTGGCCATTTCGCGGTGGGTTTGGGATTCGGTGGTGCGCGCGCCGATTGCTGACCAGGCGATGCAGTCCTGCATGTACTGGGGCGAAATCGGATCCAGGGCTTCAGTAGAGGTGGGCAGACCCAGCTCACAGATATTGATCAGCAGTTCGCGACCAATATGCAGGCCTTCCTGAATCTTGAACGTATCGTTCAGGTGTGGGTCGTTGATCAGGCCCTTCCAGCCTACCGTTGTGCGCGGTTTTTCAAAGTAAACACGCATCACCAGATGCAGGGTGTCTTCAACCTTGGCCGCCAGCGCTTTCAGGCGCTCGGCGTAGTCCATTGCAGCTTTGGTATCGTGAATCGAGCAGGGGCCGACGACGACAAACAGACGCTTGTCCTTGCCGTCAAGAATATCGCGGATAACCTGACGCGATTTGCCAACGGTTGCGGCTGCCTTTTCCGACAGCGGCAGCTCGGATTTCAGTTTGGCCGGCGTAATCAGGATTTCCTGCTCGGCAACATTTAAATTTTCAAGTACTTCAGTATTCATTTAAGATTCCCGCGATCAGCCGGGTTGATGACTTATAAGGCCCGGCATTCTAACGCAAAAACCACCGCATGGGATATGTAATGGGGCGAATAAGCGTCGTTTACACTGCGATTCTACTGGGCTTGAGCGCTCCGCTCCCGGCGACACCGGTAAGCGCCGATGATGAGTTACCAGTCGTTCGTCTGAGCCCGGTTGTTCGCGAGAGCGAACGCGGCGCCGATTTTTATCAGCGCATCCCCTGTCGCGAGCTGGGTACGGCGGACGTACGCACGGATGCCGAGCGCGCCCATCTGGATGCTCGCAAACAACAGTGTCTGGAGAAATATCGTCAGTTTGCGCCCAGGTCGTTTCAGCGGTGAGTCGTCTTCGAGTCTACAAAAAAGCCAAAGCCCGGCCCCGGCAATGGCAGGAGGAACTGTCGATTACCCGCCTCAGCGATGATGGCCGGGGGGTGGGGAAACGTTCTGGCAAAGTCGTATTTGTCGAGCGTTGTCTGCCAGGTGAAACCGTCACCGCCCGCAGTTATCGCACAGGCAAACGCTTTGATGAGGCTGAACTGATCGCGGTAAATGAGCCCTCCAGTCAACGGATAGAGCCAGCTTGCCGACACTATAATGACTGCGGTGGCTGTCAGCTTCAGCATATGGACATCGCGGCTCAGCGCGAGCATAAAGCCGAGCGCTTTTCGGCCATGCTGTCACGACTGAACGGGTCGGGTGCCTTGCCGCCCATTGCGGGGGAGGCCTTCGGCTACCGCCATCGAATACGACTGGCCTTCGAAAAGGGGGGCGTCGGGCTTAAAGCCGCGCGCAGCCACTCCATTGTGCCGATTCCCGAGTGTTTGATCCTGCGCCCTGCGCTGGCGGGCGCTGTGGATACGCTCTACCAGCATATTGAGAGCTTTTCAGGGCTGTTTCGCGGAGAAATAGAGCTGGTTGAGGGGCAGGGTGAGCAGGTCGCCTGCGCGCTGTCGTTGACCAAGAAGCCGACGACTGCGGTGCTTTCACGTTTTCTCGCCTTATTTCCTCTGCCGGTCAGTCTGATTGTCGCCGGCGACGAGGTGCTCAGGCTGGAAGCGGCAGACTTGCTCTATCCAGAGGGCGACCTGCGCTTCGAGCCCAGCGATTTCACCCAGGTAAACCCGGGCGTTAACCGGCAATTGCTGGAACAGGTCCTTGACTGGCTGGCTTTGACGCAGAAGGACCGGCTGCTGGATGCTTTTTCCGGGCTGGGCAATTTTAGCTTGTACCTTGCGGACCAGTGCGGTGGCGTTGTGGGCCTTGAAGGCGATGCGGCCATGGTAAACAGAGCCCGGCGAGGGGCTCCGGCCACTGTGCGCTTCGAGCAGGCGAACCTGTTTGATCCTGAGCTGTCCTTGCCTGGGGGGCTCACCAAGGCGGTTATCGACCCTCCTCGGGCCGGTGCGAGCGCGCTGTGTGAAAAATTGGCTGTCTCCTCTCTGCAAAGACTCGTCTATGTCAGTTGCGACCCGGCGACTCTGGAGCGTGACGCCCGAATTCTGTTGGCCGCTGGTTTCAGACTGGAGGCCGCCCGCTGGGCTGATATGTTCCCACAAACTCACCATATGGAATCGCTGTTGCTGTTTACGCGCTAGTGGTTGCTGAGATTAAACTGCGGTGGCTTTTGCCAACCCGGTCACTGGCAGGGTGCCTGATATGGCCGTAGTATGACCCGACGATATAAAAAAGTACGGGTATGACCATGCGATTGTTGCTAGTGCTGGCAGGCCTGCTGTTGGCAGCCTGTCATGACAGCTCAAGTTCTTCCTCACCTGTTCCTGCGGCGACCGACCCGCAAACGCCTGCCCCTCCGGTAGCGAGACAGGGCCTGCCCGACGGTGTGCCACCAGCGGCGCGCGGCGTTGAGCCGGCGCTGCCGGTCAATCCGGCCTGGCCATTTTCAGGCGGCGCGCCGCGCACCCTGGGTACCGGCCGTTATGCAGGTGGCGCGTATTACTGGTCTGACTTTATTTACGACGCCAACGGCGCGCTTGGGCCAAATCCGCCGGCTTACCGGGTTGGTACGCCCTCCGGTGGTAGTTATCACTACCCGGACGAAGCGATGGCTGGCAATGGCGCGGATATATTTCGGGTCGGAATCGGTCAGGACGACAGCAGCCTCTATCTGCGCGTGGATTGGCAAACCCTGCTCGCTTCCGATGTTCCCATCGCTGCCTTCGCGCTGGATTACAAAGAGGGCGGTCAGGATACCCTGCCGGGCATTCCCCGTATTACTGCGCCGGGCATTGATGCGCTTGTGTTTCTTTCCAGCGCAGGCGTAACGGTGGATCGGCTGGATGGGAACGGCCCCATTGCCTTCGGCCAGATCACAACGGATCTCAGCTCACGGTCTTTTGTCGCCCAAATTGGCCGCACGCTGTTTAGCTACGAGCGCCCCTGGAACGTTTACCTGTTGGCAGGCATCCATGACGGCAACGGCGGTTTTCTTGACGATAACGCTGCTTTCCGTAAATTGCCCACCCAGCCGCCTGTGTTCAATGTGGCGTTCAGGGACTACGACGACGAACCGGTGGCCAATAATTTCTGGTTCGATCAGGAGCAGGCGATTGCACTGAACAACGGCGATATCAGCGAGTTTGTGCTGGAGCTGGACTGGAGCCGGATGGGTGAAACCGAACCCGAACCGCTGCCAAAGGGCTACAGCAATCGCTGGTATGTCTCTTCGCTGTCGGGCACGGCTTTGAAAGCTGATGGTCAGGAAGCGGGTATCGATCGCAGCGAAAATCCGGTGACCCAGCCCCAGTACTACGATGCCGTGCAGCCCTACGGCATCTATGTTCCAGAAAATTATCAAGCAAGCGAGGAGCAGCCGACGCTGTTTACCTGGCTGCTGCACAGTCTCACCCAGAATCATAACCAGTACGGCGCGACGGTCCCTAACTTTCTCGACGCCGCCTGTGAGCGTTTGCGCCAGTCGATCTGTGTCACAACATTGGGGCGCGGGCCAGCGGGTTTTTACAGTGGTCCTGCCGAGGTGGATTTCTGGGAAGTCTGGCGCGATGTCGCGGCCCATTACACCATCGATCCGGAGCGGGTAATCAGCAGTGGTTATTCGATGGGGGCGATCGGCACCATCAATCTGATGATCAAATACCCGGATGTCTTTGCCGGCGGTGTGGTACTGGCGGGTTCTCATGCGGACAGCCCGATTTTGCCCTGTTCACCGGGGACGTCCGGTTGCGCCGAGCCCAAAGGCCCTGAGCTAATGCAGAATCTGAAGTGGAATGGTTACTACCACGCCCACGGCAGCTTCGATCAGCTGGTGCCTTTTGTCGATGCCCGCGCCACGGTAGACGCAATGAAAAACAATGATTACCGCTATGTCTTTGACCATTATATAGCGGAGGACCACATCATCTGGACTCTGAAAGATGCGGCGTATTCGGCTTACGAGGAAGCTGCTAAATGGATGGTCGGCTGGTTGGCCGAAACCGATACCCGCAAGCAGAACCCGGGGGATTTTGTTTATCGCTGGGAGCCCTCAGCCGTGGATCCCGTTTTGGGCATTGGCCCGCAAGGCGCCTGGTGGCTGAGTGACATTGCGGCGGTAGACGATGTGGGCTTTGCCGAAATCCGCCTGGATTCGGGGGCCTTGCCGGAGCGGGTTGTGACCGTTAATTTTGAGGGAAACCAGTTTCTTCCGCCCAATGATATGACCCTCAGTCCGGCGCTGCGTGAAGAGCAGCGCTGGGAGGGCGATACGCTGGAAACGGTTGCCGGTACCCTGACGGTCGGGCTGGAGAACGTTGCGGCCTTGACGATTGATCTGGCGCGCGCCGGTATTGCCGGTCGGGCGGATCGGGAAATACACCTCGATTCCACGCATCCGGTGGCGCTGACATTAACGGGGCTGGAGTCTGGTGCCCAGTTGATGACGGGTAGCGAGACAGTGACGGAGCAGAGCGGACAGGTAACGCTGAACCTGTCCGCGGGTTCCGGGCAGGTTATTCGTTTTTCAGCGCTGTAAGCGCGGTTACATCTTGCTGATAATGTCGTCGGCGTAGCGTTTTACGCCGTCAATCTTCTTGTCAATCTCATCGGTTTCACCGTGATAAAACGGCCAGGGCATGGTCAGGATGTGGGTCACACCCGCATCCTCCAGCTTTTTGTAGCCGTCCACGGTAAAGGCGTCGGACGGGGTGGCCATCACGCTGAAGGGCAGGTGGTCGCGGCCGTATTCCTTGCGATAGGCTTTTACCTTGTCGATGCAGGCGATAATCTCATCGGAGGTTTGCAGGTCGGTCACCCAGCCGTCGCCCAAACGGGCGGCGCGCTTCATGGCCGCATCGCTGATGCCGCCCACCCAGATAGGTATGTGCGCCGTAGGTGCCGGGTTCATTTCCAGCTTGTCGAACTGATAATACTTACCCTGATAATCCACCATTTCGCCGGACCAGAGCAGGCGCATGACCTCAACCATTTCATCGGCGCGCTTGCCGCGCGTGTGGAAGTCCTGCTGCATCAACTCGAACTCATCCTTGGACCAGCCGACGCCGATGGCAGGAATGATGCGGTTGTCAGAAATGATGGCGGCGGTACTGATGGCCTTGGCCACCAGAAAGGGGTTGCGCATGGGCAGCACAAAAATGTTGTTAGTGAACTTTAGCCGTTTGGTGATGGTCGACAGGGCTCCCGCCATCACATAGGGATCGGGCCAGTCGGTAAAGGCCTCCCAGCGCCGCGAACCGTCGTCGGTGTAGGGGTAGGGCGTGCGAATCGATTCCGGGTGAACCACGTGATCCGAAAAGGACATCGCTTCCCAGCCGCAGTCATCCGCGACGGGTGCGAGTTGGGTCAGGTGGGCGACGGTGCTGAAGGATGTAGAGAGTACAAATTTCATATTATATTCCGTGCTTTGTTCTAATATGGGCGAGCAGTCCGTCGGCGGCGCGCTCCAGCGTTTGAATGACGCCGTCAAAGGCTTCGGCTTCTTTGTAATAGGGGTCGGGAATCTGCGCGTTACCGCCATTTTTGCAGTAGTTCATAAACAGATTAATCTCGCCCGCGAAGTCTTTCGGCGCCCAGGCTTCCACGTTGGTCAGGTTGATCCGATCCATGGCGATCACATAGTCAAAGCGCTGATAGTCTTCGTCACAAATCTGCCGGGCAATCTGCTCACTGATGTCATAACCCGCACGCAGCGCGGCTGACTGAGAGCGTTCATCCGGGGATTTACCAAGGTTGAATGCCGCGGTGCCACAGGAGTCCGTGTGAATTTGATCGCTCAGTCCTGCCGAGCGAATCCGGTGTTCGAAAATCCCCTGAGCCGCTGGCGACCGACAGATATTTCCAAGACAGACAAAAAGTACGCCAACAGACATGGGGGCTCCTGAATAAAGATGTTTAGGGTAGGCGGGAAGCGCCGGCGGTGCATCACCCGAACGGAGGGCAGAGCGGCGTAGGCTTGTGCTGCTAGTACAGGAGATATTCCTGCAACTGCTGGCGTTCGTTGGGGCCGATGCCCAGCGCCGTCTGCAGGTAGTTATCCATGCTGCCGTAGGTTTCGTCAATGGCGTCGAAGGCCGCGTTGATATAATCCGCTTCAACACCGAGCAGGGCTCGCGCGGCATCTTCGTTTGCGCGAAACAGGCTGCCGATGTTGATCCAGCGCAGCCAGTTTGCCATTTGCTCTCGAGTGTAGGTATTGGTTGCCAGGTAATCCTCGAGGATGGTTTCCCTCGGCACATCCAGAGCGCTGAGCACCAGCGCGGCAGCAAGTCCGGTTCGATCTTTACCCGCCGTGCAGTGAAATACGGTCGGGTAGCTGCTGCTGTGCAGGAGCTCTTGCATAAATTCGCGGTAGACCGGGGTGTGCTTTTCAATCATCTCGCGATTGGCCGCGATCATCAGGGCTCGCACCTCTTCGACGCCGGTGTCGGGGCTGGTGACAAAGCCCCTCATATCATCAATCGCGGTCGCGGCAATGGCGATGGGCTTGTTGTACACACTCACTGAGGTATCGGGCGCGAACCGGTTAGGTGCTTCGGCGCGCTCTGCCTCCGAGCGAAAATCGACGATACGGCGAATTTCGAGCCGTTCAATATATTGCTCGTCGGCTGCACTAAGTTCGGACAGTTTGTCCGAACGGTAAAGCCTGCCCCAGCGCAGGGTTCTTCCGTCGCGAGTCTGGTATCCCCCGAGGTCGCGGAAGTTATGGGCGCCGTCAAAGGGTAATTTGCGGAGGTCGACAGATTGTTCGGCAGACCAGGAGGCCGGTAGCGGCCTTTCGGCCAGAGGCAGGGAATCGGAACAGGCCGCAATCAGCGGCAGGATCAGGCAAATTGTGAGGGCGCGGAGCGAGATTTTGCGGGTCATGGTGTTGTTATTTTTCTTCGTCGGCTGATTTGGCTGAGCCCTGTTTCTTTCGGCTGGTGCGATACTCGCCAGGCGTCATGCCGGTCCACTTCTTGAACGAACGATGAAAGGCGCTGGGTTCGTCAAAGCCAAGCAGGGCCGAGACGGCGTTTATCTTGAGCTCCGGTTGGTTCAACCAGCGAATCGCGTGTTCCTTGCGCAGGTTGTCCTTGAATTCCTGATAGGTGGTGTCGTAGTCCTTCAGGCGTCGGCGCAGGGTTCTAACTGACATATTGAGCTGTTCTGCCATCGCGACCACACTGGGGAAATCGCGGCTCAGATCATTGCCGACGATGCGTTTCATCTGCGCCAGCAGAGAGGTGTCTTCGTCGTCCGTCGACACCATCAGGTAATACGGTGCATCGCGCAGAAAGGCGCGCAGGGATTCTTCGGTGTGGACGAGCGGGCAATCAAGGTAGTGCTCGGGCAAAACAAAGGCGTTTTCCAGCTGATCGTAGTACACCTCACACCCGAGGATGTGCTCGTAGTAGCTGGGATCCTCGGGCTCTGAGCCCTTGAGTCTTACTTCGTGCAACTGGATGTGTCGGCCTATCAGCCAGGAGCAGAAGCGCCGCCAGATTGCCATGCAGTGCACCACCGTATCGGTGTCGAGGCTGGGCGTGTCCTCAAGCAGGTAGGTGGTGTTAAAGGTGTAAGTGGCACGACCGTTACCGGTGCGGCGAATCGGCTTGGTATTGACTGGAGACAGTCCGGTTATGCTGCGACAAAAGCCCATAAATTCTGCAGCGCGGCGCAGGGCGTTTTCCAGGGTGGTGCAATGGATAATGCACATGCACATCATCCTGAATGTGCCGGTAGGGGTAGCCTGTTGGAGGTTAAGCCCGAAGGATTCATCCTGCAGCAACCACATCACGCGTCCATAGATCAGGGTGTAATAGCGAGCGTCGATGGGGGTTTCCGGGTCGGCACTTGGGTCAAAAGGGTCCTGTGGCAAGTCGAGCGACTTAATCAGGGCCTTGGGGTCATAACCCTGTGCTTCAGCAACGCTGAGCATGGTGCGTGCGTATTTAAGCGGCACGTAGTCGTTGCGATGAGCAGATTTTGGGCGCATATCAGAGCCAGTTGTTGGGTGTTGCATTGAGTATGATGGGCGCCGGCGTTGCCGCAGCGCCGCCGGATATAGCAAAAAGCGGCAAAATCATAGCATTATCGGTCACAGCTAGACCATCCCCGGTTTGCTCTGCAGCCCATTGCTTCTACAGGGGGTAGTGGCAGGCAACTCGCACAGCGGAGTCTTCAGCGCGCACTTCCAGTTCGGGTTCATGTTGCAGGCAGTGGGGCTGAGCCTTGGGGCAGCGGGGCGCAAAGGCGCATCCGGCCATCGCGTCCTGGGTACTCAGTTCACCGCGCACGGTGTCGTTGCCGGCCCAGTGTTTGCCAAAGCTGGGCACTGCGTTGAGTAGGGCGCGAGTATAGGGGTGAGCGGGCTGTTCGCACAGGGTATTGGCATCTCCCACTTCCACCAGCTTGCCTTTGTACATGACGGCTATGCGGTCTGAAACATGTCGCACCACCGACAGGTCATGTGAAATAAACAGCATCGCCAAATGCATGCGTTGCTGAATTTCCAGCAGCAGGTTGAGTATTTGTGCCTGGACGGAGACGTCGAGGGCCGATACCGCCTCATCGCAGATAAGCAGTTCGGGTTCCAGCGCGATCGCCCGGGCAATACCGATGCGCTGCCGCTGGCCGCCGGAAAATTCGTGCGGGTATTTGTTCAGGGCATCACTGCTGAGGCCGACCACGTCGAGCAGCTCCTGCACTCGGCGCTGCCGTTCTGCGGGGCCGCCACGACGGTGAACAATCAGCGGCTCTTCCAGGATATGAGAGATGGTGTGCCGGGGATTAAGCGACTCGAAGGGATCCTGGAACACCATCTGCATATGCGGTCGCAGCGAGCGCCATTCGCGGTTACTCAAGCCGGTCAGTTGTCGTTCGCGAAAATACACGCTGCCGCCTGTTGGCGTGTGCAGGTTGAGCAGCGCCTTGCCAAGACTGCTTTTGCCGCAGCCGGATTCGCCAACCAGACCGAGGGTTTCGCCCGGCTCAATGGCCAGGCTGACGCCATCGACGGCTTTGATCGTGGTTTTGTGCTGCTTGAACACGCCGTAGCGCTGATGGAAGTGCAGGCAAAGCGAGTCGATACGCAGCAGGGAATCAGTCGCCATGAGCGGCCTCCAGAGTCAGTTCCCGCCAGCGCAGGCAACGCACGGTGTGCTGAGGGTCAGTGTCATCCAGATGTACAGGTTCGGTTTCACAGAGACTCGTTGCAAATTGGCAGCGGTTGCGAAAGCGACAGAGCTTGCCGTATGTCTCGGGCTTGGCGACTGCCCCGGGAATACTGGGCAGGCGTTTTTTGTGACCGCTGGCGGCGCCCGGCGTTGAATGCAGCAAGGCACGGGTGTAGGGATGGCGTGGCTCGGCAAACAGGGTGTTGCTGGCGGCGGTTTCAACAATCTGGCCGGCATACATGACGGCGATGCGATCGCTTATTTGAGAGATCAACGCCAGATCATGGGTGATGAAAAGCAGGGCAGTATTGTGCTCCCGCTGCAGGCGTTTGATGAGCTGAAGGATTTGAGCCTGCACGGTAACGTCCAGTGCGGTCGTCGGCTCATCCGCTATCAGTAATGCCGGTTCGCAGGCCAGCGCCATGGCGATCATGACCCGCTGACACATGCCGCCGGACAGTTGATGGGGATAACTGTCGTAACGGGATTCCGGCTGGGGAATGCCGACACTGTTCAACAGTTCGATAACTCGCTGACGCAGATGACTGCTGTTTCGCTGCCGGGCGTGGATCTCGAGTACTTCGGCGATTTGATCACCGATGCGATGCACCGGATTGAGCGCCGTCATAGGATCCTGAAATATCATGCCGATGCGGTTGCCGCGCAGATCGGCGAGCTGTTGCGGCTTGAGGTCTCTGAGGTTCTGTTCCTGAAAGACGATGTCGCCGCCGGCGATGTACGCATCAGGCTTTGGGAGCAAGCCCATAATGGACAGTGCTGTAATGCTTTTGCCGCTGCCGGACTCGCCGACCAGCCCGAGCGTTTCACCGGCCTTCACGTGCAGGCTGACACCGTCGACAATGGTAAGAGTGCTGTGCTCGCCGCGTATGCAGGTTCGCAGATCGGTGACGTCTAATAGCGTGCTCATTTGCGCCAGGTCTCATCGATAATCAAGCTGGGTTTTGCGCGTTCGATCTCGCCGCTCTCAATTTGCTGGCGGATTTCAGTGTCGATCCAGAACAGACCGCCAGTACTGCCCATGGTGGCGAATACCGAATCGCTGGTACGGGTGGCGCGCCAGGGCGGCAACTTCAGCCAGCGCCAGTAACCCTCGCGGGTGTAAGGCACTTTAAACGTTGGAATAAAGGAGCCCTGCGCGTGCACTAACTCCTGGAGTTTGTGGGCGAGACGAACACGCTCAGCTTTGTCGGTTGCCCGACGGTATTCCATAATGTAACGGTCGATTTCGGGGTTGTTCGTGTTGGTGATGTTGTTGTTCTGTGGCTTGTGAGCGTTATCGGAATGATAGAACTCCCAGAACACGGGCGAGAGTCCGCCTCCAGACCACCCCATCCAGGCAATCTGGTGTTTCTTTTCCAGTATCTGCTTGAACCCGGTTGAAGGGTCGAGCAATTGCAGTTGTAGGTCGATGCCGGCCTTGAGCGCCTCGCGCTGGATAATCACCAGCCGGTCGCTGTGGTTGCTGCTCAGGTAGGTCACCCGCAAGGTGAGCGGCCGACCGTCTTTAAGCCGAATGCCGCGACCGTTGCGCTCCTGCCAGCCTGCTTCATTCAGCAGCCTGTTGGCTTTGGCCAGATCAAAGTCGCGTGCACGAATACCGGGGTGCGTGTAGTCGCCATAGCCTTCATACTGAGAATTCAAACGCTCGTAGTCGCCGCGCAATACGGTATCAATAACTTTCTGGACATTGGTAGCATGGGCGATTGCGTAACGCACCTTGCGATCACTGAGTATCGGATCGTCTTCGTTCAAGTACATGCCTGACGAAGGCTGGGGCACGTCGTTGTAAAATTTTATTTTGCCCACGAGGCCTTGGTCGTAGATATCGCCCTGCGCTTTTTTGTGCCAAAAACGCGGCGAATTCAGCGGGAAGGTATCAAGCTCGCCTTTGGCGAAATACTGGTAGGCCATATTGATATCGCGGATCACTTTCACGCGGATATGATCCGGGTTGAAGCGATATTGCAGGTAGCGTTTGCTGTCACCCCACCAGTTTTGCTTGCGCTCAAACTCTACGTATTTGCCCTTGCGGATTTTGCTGATCTGGTAGGCGCCGGTATTGGGTTCGATTTTCCAGTTATAGTTTCGCACCCACTGTTCATCAAGGTGGTGGAAGTGGGCGGGTGTAGGGCGTAGCCCGTATTCATACAGCAATTCTTCGCGCGGTTTTGGCACCGCCCCGGTAATGGCGATGGTATGTTGATCGTATTTTTTTACCTCAGCAATCACCTTGCTGTAGTGGTTGTTGTACCAGGGCGCAACGATGTGCTCGGAGCGCATGAATTCCAGGGTGAAAAGATAGTCGTCTGCTGTAACAGGTTTGCCATCGGACCAGCGCGCATCGGGATCAAGCCGGTAGTAAACAGTTTTGCCGTCTTCGTCGAAAGCCCAGTGGGTTGCCAGCATGGGGATGGGGTTCAGCGTGTTGGGGTGAAAGTCCACCAGCGCCAGCGCATTGGCGCGCAGAAAGTGGGCGAAACTGCCGTTGGCATCGGGCCCAACCAAACGCAGGGTGAGTGGGAAGGTCGTGATAAAACTGCGAAAGCGACCGCCGCGCACGGCCTCCGGCGAAGCGAATATTGGGTCTTCCAGGTTGGTCTGCCAGTCAAGATTTTCGGGCAGAGCGTCCGGGGCTGCGGCGACTTTCCACGATAAGGTTGAAAGTAACAGAACCCAAAAAAAGGAAGCGAATCTATTCATAGTAGCTGAACTTGCGTGGATCAAAGGCTTCCCGAATGGCTTCGCCAATGTAGGTGACCAGCATTAACACCAGGGTCATCGCAGCAACGACCGACAGTACCAGCCACAGGGAATCCAGATTTTCTGTACCTTGTTTCAGAAGTTCTCCCCAGCTGGGCGTGGGTGGTGGCAGACCAAAGCCCAGATAATCCAGTGCGGTTAATGAAGTAATGCCGCTGGCAACCGAAAAGGGCACAAAAGTAACCAGTGTCGAGACGCTGTTGGGCAGTATGTGTCGAAACACGATTCGGCTGTTGGATGCGCCAATAGCGCGCGCCGCCATCACATAGTCACGGGCGGCTTCCTTGTAGGTTGCTGTGCGCATATACCAGGTAATGCCCGTCCAGCCAAAAAACACCATGATGCCCACCAGCGTCCAGAAACCCGGTTGCACGATCGAGGCGACAATCATGATGACGTACAAAAAAGGCACATTTGACCAGATTTCAATAATACGCTGGAAAACAAGATCAAAACTGCCGCCCCAGAACCCCATCAGGCAACCGATGCTGACCCCAATGAGGTAGTTGAAGAACAACAGCAAAAGGGAAAACAACAGCGCTATGCGAAAGCCGTAAATGATCCTGGCGAGCACATCCCGGCCGCTGGTGTCGGTGCCCAGATAGTGTCCGCTGTCCCATGAGGGTGCATGCGGCGGAAAATCACCGATGGCCAAATCAGTTTCCAGCGGGCCGTAGGGAACCGGTGGCATGACAACTAGCCCTTCGCCGCTTTTTTCCAGGCTCGCCTTCAGGGCCTTGTAATCGGTCTCGTAGCGATAGTCGAAGCCAAAGGTCTCGCCGGGGATAATGTCGCCATAGGTGGGGAAATACCACTCACCCTCGTAAATCACCAGCAGCGCTCGGTGGCTGGCGATCAGTTCGGCGCCAAGACTCAGCACAAACAGTGCGGCCAGAATGATGGCGGAATAGTAACCGCGGCGTATGGCTTTGAAGCGTTCCAGCCGTTTGCGCGCTACCGGGTTCAGTTTTAGCATCAGCGCGCCTCTCCGAAGCGTATACGCGGGTCAACCAGCGCCACCAGAAAGTCAGAGATGATATTGCCTATCAGAAACAGCAGTGAGGTGATTACCAGAATGCCCAGTACGACCGGGTAATCCCGCTCCAGAATGGCTTCATAGCCAAGCAGGCCGATACCGTCGATATTGAAGATGGTTTCGATCAGAAAGGATCCACTCATAAAAAAAGCGATATTGCCGCCGAAGGAGGTGGCAATGGGAATAAGGCTGTTGCGAAAGGCGTGTTTCCACACCGCTTTGGAGCGGGTCAGGCCTTTGGCGGCCGCGGTGCGCATATAGTCTGCGGCCTGATTATCCATCAGCGCATTTTTCATCATAAACGTAGTAACCGCAAAGCTGCCTGCCATATACGCGATCAGGGGGAGGGTGCCGTGATAGAAGATATCTTTGAATTTCTCCCAGGTGGATAGTTCATCGTAGTCGTCACTGACGAACCCACCGAGGGGGAAGATGTCCCAGTTGGCCGCGAATAAGGAGACCAGCGCGATCCCCACCACATAACTTGGCAGGGCATAACCGAGAAAAATAACGGCCGAGGAGGCGTTATCCAGAAACGAGTTGTGATGCAGGGCTTTGCTGACACCTAAGGGAATGCAGACCAGATAGGTAATGAATAAGGTGGTAAGGCCGTAGAATATGGAGACCGGAAAGCGTTCCTTGATAATGCTCCAAACCGGGTCGTGGTAGCGGCTGGATTCCCCCAGATCAAATTGCAGGACGCGGCCAAGCCAGTGGGCATAGCTTTCCAGCAGGGGTTTGTCGAAACCGTAGTAGGCCTCCAGTTGCTTGATCTGCTCTTCCGAGAGGGTGTTGCCGCTCTGGGTATCTCGGCGACCGGCGGATTGCTCACCGCTGACCAGTGCCGATGTCATCATTCGCTCTATAGGGCCGCCAGGTACCACCCTGGTGACCGCGAAAACCAGCAGGGTAATGCCGATAAATGTTGGAATAATCAACAGAAAGCGGCGTATGAAATAGGCGCTCATAGAATCCTGTCTGGTGGTATGAAGAAGTTAGCGACCGGACAACTGGGTCACGTCGACGTACAAACTAAGCACTTGCCCTGGCTTCAGATACTTGCCGGTATCGATATTGTTCCACTGGGCTATTTCGTCGACGTTAACACTGAAACGGTCCGCAATTCTTGCGAGTGAATCGCCACGTCGTACGGTATAGGCCACCCATCGAATCACGCTGCGATTGCTGCGCTCATTGCTGGCAATACTGATTGGCTTGCTCTGCCATATCACCAGCTTGCGCCCGGTTTGCAGTGGATCTTTGGGCACCATGTTGTTCCAGCGTGCCAGTTCCTTTACCCCAACCCCGTATTTACGGCTTATGGTCCAGAGGGATTCTCCGGGTTTTACCTGATGGTATACAGACTGTTTGCCGGTACTTTGACCTTTCTGCTGCGCCGAGGCCAGGCGCTGTTTTTCACTCAGGGAATAGTGAGAGTCGGCCATGGAAGCGGACGGCAGCAGCAGTGTCTGGCCCGCGCGGATGGTGTTGCCGGAAAGTTTATTGGCGGCCTTGATCGTGGCTACATCGGTGTTGAAGTGACGAGCGATCTTGATCAGGCTGTCGCCGGGTTCAACACGATAGCGGCTCCAGTTCAGGCGCTGGGAGGGGGGTATCCCGGCCAGAGCGGCTTTGAATTGAGCGGCCTTCTCAATGGGGATGGCCAATCGGTGGGGGCCGTTGGGGTCGGTTGCCCAGCGGTTGTAGCCCGGGTTGAAGTGGTACATCTCGTCAATACTGATGCCCGCAAGCTCGGCCGCTTGAGCGAGATCGATCTGGCCATTGGTTTCGACAATCTCAAAGGTTGCTTCATTCGGGATCGGCGCAATGCTGATGCCTTCCTGCTCGGATTGCTTAATCAGTTGAGTCAGGGCGATCAGTTTAGGGATGTAGGCTTCGGTTTCCTCGGGCAGTGACAGCGACCAGAAGTCCGTGTCCCGCCCGGCTTTGCGATTGCGACGGATCGCGCGGTTAACGGTGGTGGCGCCGGAGTTGTAGGCTGCCATAGCCAGCAGCCAGTCGCCGTCAAAACGCGAGTGCAGCTCCAGCAGGTAATCGAGGGCCGCTTCGGTAGAGGCCATGACATCACGCCGCCCGTCATACCACCAGGTACGTGGCAGTCCCATGTGTTTTGCGGTAACCGGCACAAACTGCCAGAGGCCGGCAGCGCGACCGTGAGAATAGGCGAAGGGGTCAAAGGAGCTTTCGATGGCGGGTAGCAGCGCGAATTCCATCGGCATATTGCGCTCATTGATGGCTTCGACGATATAGTGCATGTAGCGGCTTGAGCGTTCCGTTATGGTCTGAAGAAACACCGGCCGGTCGCGGTAAAAACCGAAATATTCCTGAACGCGAGGATTGTCGTTGAAGTCAGTCAGCTGATAGCCGTTGATAATGTGATGCCAGAGGTCTTCGTTCGTTTCAGGCGCAGGTTCAGTGAGACCGAGAAGTTTGCAGTCGCCTTTGCGTATCGAGCCTTTAGCACAGGTGCTTGGCTTGGCAGACACTGTCTCTTCCTGTTTGGGCTGCGGTGCGCAGCCTCCCAGAAAGGCCAGGGAAGCAAGAAGAAACAGTGTTTTTACATTATTGTTTAATATGGGTTTGCTCATAAAAAAATACCATCAGTACATACCGCGTCACTGAATGGTTTGCCCGCAAAAAGTCCGGGCAAAACAATCGTCTAAAAGTTATCTTTCCAACGCCTTATCGCCGCAAAGACTTCAGCTTCCCTGTCGATGTGAATATTAGCATAATCCCTTGCGGAAACTTGCACACTGGCCTTGTCGGCACGCAGGAACGGGTTGGTGGCCAGTTCTTCTGCGATAGTTGAGGGCACCGAGGGTTGGTTATCCGCCCGCAGGCGATCCACTTCGCGGCTGCGCGCGATCAATGCCGCGTTATCGGGCTCGACGGCTCGCGCGAACGCCAGATTGGCCTGAGTGTATTCGTGGGCACAGTACACCCTTGTGTCTGCGGGTAAATGCTTCAATTGCGCCAATGACTGATGCATCTGCTCTGGCGTGCCTTCAAACAGGCGACCGCAGCCTCCGGCAAACAGGGTGTCACCGCAAAACAGGCCAGGCTGATCAGTGTCAGTGGTATAGAACGCGATGTGGTCTAGGGTGTGGCCGGGTACGGCCAGCACGTCGAAACCGATGTCGAGGACGGTAACGCGATCACCGGCGCAGACAGGCTCATTGATTTCCGGTGCCGACGATTCTGGGCCAATAATGCGCAGAGAGCGATGGGCCGCTGTCAGCTCGGGCAGGGCGCCAACATGGTCGAAGTGGTGGTGGGTGATAAGCACACCAGCCAAACTCAGGTTGTTGGCGCGCAAATGCTGCTCCACCGGAGCCGCTTCTCCGGGATCGACCACAAAAGCCTGTCCCTTTTCGTCCGACAGGCACCAGATATAGTTGTCGCTAAAGGCTGAAATAGGCTCTATGGTAATCATGCATTCTCTGTTTCAGGATTTTGGGGTACGCTAATTGACTGCTGGCGGGAACGCAAGCAAAGTTCCTGCCATCGAATAAAGCCCTTAGAGTGTATTCCAGCCGAGGAGTTTCACTGTGTCCACCTGGCGACGCCAAGCCCCCGATGCGGAGCTGCTGCCAAAGCTGAAGGCCTGGTTTGATACCGGACTTGGGCGGCAGTTGGTCAATGAGGAGCGCGCGCTGGTCAAATCTGCGCTGGACGGCGCTTTCGGGCATTCGCTGCTGGAGCTGGGCTTGAGCGGCCGCACACTGACCTCATGCCCTCAAGCTATTCGGCGACACTATTGCGTGGGGCCCCCGCTACAGCACGAGCTGGGCAAAAATCTGGACGTCATGACGGGCTATGCTGATCTGCCGATTGCCACCGAGAGCCAGGACGTAGTGGTCGTGCATCATTTGCTTGAATTTATCGCCAATCCTCACAATATGCTGCGTGAACTCGAGCGGATCACCGTTCCTCACGGCAAGTTGTTGATTGTCGGGTTTAACCCCCTGTCTATGCTCGGATTGAAACTGCATGTGCTGGGGCGTCTGTCGAGAGACAGTGTGTGGCAGCAGCACTGGTTGACCATTCGCCGTCTGGAAGATTGGTTGGGACTGCTTGGCTTTCGGGTTGAGAGGCGCTGGTACGGCTTTCATCGTTTGCCGCTCAGTAAGCCCGAGTGGTTAACTCGTCCGCCACCGCTCGAACCTGAGAGTTTGAGAAATCTACCGATGGGTGGCACTTTTCTGCTTTCGGCGACAAAATACCGTGTGCCGGTCACACCGGTTCGCCTGCGCTGGATGCGCGACCCTATGGTGAATGTACGCCCACTGGGGGCTGCTCGCCAGGGAACCTATAAAATCAGTGAGTAATCAATGACAGTTGAAGTATTTACCGACGGTGCCTGCCGTGGAAATCCAGGGCCCGGCGGATGGGGCGTATTGCTGCGTTACAAGGGTGTTGAAAAGGAACTATATGGGGGGGAGCCGGAAACCACCAATAACCGCATGGAGCTGCGAGCAGCCATTGAAGGCTTGCAGGCGCTGACCCGGCGCAGTGAGGTGGTGATTACCACGGACTCCCAGTATGTCCGCAAGGGCATTACCGAGTGGATAGCGAACTGGAAGCGCCGGAATTGGCGCACAGCGGACAAGAAACCTGTGAAAAACAAAGATCTCTGGCAGCGGCTTGATGAGCTCAGTCAGAAGCATCAAATTGAATGGCGCTGGGTGAAAGGCCACAGTGGCCACCGGGAAAACGAAATCGCAGACCAGCTGGCCAATCGTGGCATCGACGAGCTGTCAGCCTGATCGCCGCGAAAACCAAAACAGGAGTAGTACGTTGAGTCGTCAGGTTGTACTGGATACTGAAACCACCGGTCTTGAACCTTCTCAAGGGCATCGGATCATCGAAATCGGCTGCGTCGAACTGGTAAACCGGCGCTTGACCGGGCGTCATTATCATCAGTACATCAACCCCGAGCGCGAGGTTGAGGCGGGCGCCATCGAAGTTCACGGCATTACCAATGAGTTTCTTGCCGACAAGCCGGTGTTTGCGGCTATTGCGGATGATTTTATGGAATTTATCCGTGGTGCAGAGCTGATTATCCACAACGCCCCTTTTGATGTGGGTTTTATCGACAACGAACTGAAGCTGTTGCAGCGCGCCGAGCGAACAGCGGATACCTGCCGGGTAATAGACAGCCTGGTCATGGCGCGACAAAAACACCCCGGGCAGCGCAACAGCCTCGATGCGTTGTGCTCGCGTTACGGTGTGGACAATTCCCAACGCGACCTGCACGGCGCTCTGCTCGACGCTGAAATTTTGGCCGATGTTTATCTGCTGATGACCGGTGGTCAGACCGACCTGGCGCTGGCAGGAGACAACGCCGGTGGTGGCAGCGATGGCAGTGCCACCGTCACGGAAATTCGCCGTATATCCCCTCAGCGAGCTGGCCTGAAAGTCTTGCGCGCCAGTGAACCAGAGCTGGCGGCGCATCAGGAGCAGCTTCAGGCCATCGATAAAGCCAGTGACGGTGGCTGCCACTGGCTGCAGAAACCCTGATCTACCCCAGCCCGGGGCGGTGGCGCATAACAGCTACGTCGACTCATGACGAGTCCCGTTTTTTGGCAGTATTCACATCAATCGACGTATCCGGCTGGTCGCTGGCAGGTAAACTGTATTAGTTTTAATAACAGATACTTATCGCGCACCTTGGATAAACGACTGGCACAGTCGCCGGGGCTTGGCGCACATCAGAATAAAAGCCAGCCGACGCCGCTGGTGCGGAAAGGATTACAGATGGCCGTCGTTCGAAGTTTTGTCCGCGTGGGAGTTGCCAGTGCAGTATGAAGTTCCCGTCAATATGTCTTCGCTGGACTTGGTGTCCGCTGAGCTGTCTGCGACGCTCGATGAGGCGATTGATGCTTTTGAAGACTACATTTCAGACCCGGATAATCTTGATAAGCTGAAGGGCTCGGCCCAGCTAAGCTGGCAGATAGCCGGAACGCTTGATCTGATTCAGATACCCGGTGCTGCCTTGCTGGCACGCAATATCGAGCAGGCACTGCAGTCCTGCTGCGCCGCCGGGCGCGGTCCCTCCGATAAGCAGGCCGAAGCCCTCAGTACCTCTCTGTTTGTTCTGCCGCGCTATCTGGAATCAGTCGCTGCCCGGCAGTCAGATATCGCCGTCATCCTGTTGCCTCAAGTAAATGAACTGCGCACGGCACACGGCAAAGACCCGGTTTACGAGCATGCCCAGCTGGGCATCAAACAACCGCGGTTCAGCAGTGAATTCAAGGTAGAAATACCGGCTGTCGCGGGGAAGGTGGATCAAGACACGCTCAAGCGGCTGCGTCATATGTACCAGGTGGGACTGCTGGGTGTGCTGCGGGATTCGAAGGTGACTCTGCATCTGCGCTTGATGTTTCGCGCGGTGCAGCGACTGTGCTCGCTGATTCCACCGGGGCCGGCCCAGCGT